>CAZLZY010000129.1:0-6854 GCA_964564075.1 uncultured Spirochaetales bacterium | reverse complement strand
CTGATCCCATTGAGTAAGATCGCGACAACTGTCCAACCCATGACCTTTGCCGTATCAAGATTGATCTGGGCAAATTGCATACTTGAACCGATACCATGTTTGGGGACGGTAAGAACCTCAGCTGCGATGACGACCTTCCAGGTCATCCCTAAGGCAGCTTTGGCCCCTGCTATCATGAACGGCAGTAGGGAGGGGATGGTGATAGTAGTCAGGATCTGAGATTTGTTGAGACCATAGGATCTACCCATCTCCATGAGTCTCTCATCACGTTTTTCCATACCGGTGATCATATTCTGATACAGGACAGGGAAACCCATGAGAAAGGCTGAGAAGACCGGGACTGTACCAGTCTTGAACCATATGAAGGCAAGGAGGATGATCGCAAGGACAGGAGTCGCTCTTATCACGGTAAGAAAGGGTCTCATCGCTGCATGGACGATACTACTTTGACCACCGGCGAGTCCGAGGACTATCCCAGCTAGACAGATATAGAGGAAGCTTCGTAATGATCTGATGATCGTAGCGGCAATAGCTACCCACGAGGTAGTATCGGTAAAGAAGGAGAGGAACTCTTCGGCCACAGACAGTGGCCGAGGAAGAATTATCTGTATATCCATCACTAGTGATGCAACCTGCCAGATTATGAGCAGGAGCACAACAGTGATGGTTGTGATGATACTATTTCGCCAGATAGAAGGCTTCATCAGGGAGAGCCCCTCCTATGGAATCAGCATCATAATCTTTCAATACCGTTAGATAGGCTTCGATTGATGATTTTGCTTCCATCGCATCAATATAGATCAGATTACAGTTTGGGATCGCAGGTTCTGCAAGTGCTGCAGTGAGAATACCATGTTTCTCGATGAGTAGGGCCGCAGCTGCTGGATTAGCATTCACCCAGTTGATAGAATCTTCGACAGCAAGACGAATGACACGTACAGCATCAGGATGCTGATTCATGAACTCACCTCTGATGAGCAAAGCTGTCATCGGGTAGTTTGCATTACCGGTGATCTTAGCCCATTCACTCTGAAAGTCGATCGTTCTTCTCACATTCGTACCCTTCATCTCTGCCATGGTGGCAAAAGGTTCAGGAAGGACTGCATTCTCAACCTTTCCGGCAATGAGCATCTGAGCAAGCTGTGGCGCGACGTTCAAAGAGAAGTCGAACTCGACCCCCTCTCCAACTGCAAGACCATTCTCACCGAATACATATTTAGGGACATATTCAGGTGTTGAACCAGCTCCAGGTACATTGATCACAGCTCCGGCAGCACTACGGACAGAAGCAGTGATCGTATCAGAATTACTGAGCAGGTAGAGCATTCCCTCTCCTGTCACAGCAGCAAGTCGAACATCGATTCCTTTATTATAGAGCGCTGCAGCTGCATTGATCGGCATAGCTACGACATCGAGCTCATTCGAAGCAAGACGTGCTATCGCCTCTGTAGGGGAAGGCAGGACCTCTGTCTCGACGGAGATCCCATCGACAAGATCGCCCCCCTCTTCGATGAGTTTCACGAACCCGAACCCTGAAGGTCCTTTGAATACGGCCATGTTCACGGCAACCGTATCTGTGGAAACAGCCCGTGTCGGTGTCTCTTCTTTCACTGGTGTAGCCTCAGGAGCAGTCGGCTCCTCTACAACAGGTGTTACAGGCTCTGGTTGTGGAGCCTCTTCTTGAGCACCTCCGGCAAAAAGTACCGGGGATACTGCAAGCAGTACCACGAGTACTATG
The DNA here is from genome assembly GCA_964564075.1 of uncultured Spirochaetales bacterium. Lineage (GTDB taxonomy): Bacteria > Spirochaetota > Spirochaetia > CAKZLE01 > CAKZLE01 > CAKZLE01. The sequence goes on along the minus strand of CAZLZY010000129.1, from coordinate 5,116 downwards.
AGAAATATTTTATGTTTTTTCATCTATTCATCTCCTTACACTGACTAATCCGTCAGCACAACTCTAAAGTAACGCTTTTTCCCAGCTCGAAGTAATAATTCTCCATCCTGAGCCCAAGAATCATCGATCATCACATTGATGCCTTCTACTTTCTTGTTCTCGATGTTCGCTCCACCCTGCTGAACAAGTCTTCTCGCATCATTCTTGGTCTTGCAGAGCCCTGTCTTAGCATAGAGGTCCATGACATTGATCCCTGCTGAGAGTTCGCTTAGAGGTAGCTCGACTGAGGGGATAGCCTCTCTGTCGATAGCAGCGCCTCCACCCTCAGTAGAGAATGCAGCTCTTGCAGCTTCTCTTGCTTTATCAGCCTCTTCTTTCCCATGAATGATCTTTGTCTGTTCATAGGCAAGGAGTTCTTTCGCTTTATTGATCTCCTGATCTTCAAGTTTTGCCAGTTCATCGATCTCTTCCAATGGAAGGAAGGTGAACATCTTCAAGAACTTGATGACATCAGCATCAGCGACGTTTCTCCAGTACTGGAAGAAATCATATGGGGAGAATAGCTCAGGAGAGAGGAATACCGCTCCCTTCTCAGTCTTACCCATCTTCTTACCATCAGCTCTAGCGACTAGGGGGAAAGTCAATCCATAACATTCCTTTCGCTCACAACGTCTGACTAGATCTACACCAGCAACTATATTACCCCACTGATCATCTCCACCCATCTGCAAGCGACAGTCCTCATCTCGAAAGAGTGTCAGGAAGTCGAAGGATTGAAGTAGTTGATAGTTGAATTCTATGAAGGAGAGTCCTCTTTCGAGTCTCTGTTTGTATGATTCGAATGTGAGCATCTTATTTACTGAGAAGTGCTTACCGATATCACGGAGAAACTCGAGGTAGTTAAGACCACCAAGCCAGTCATAGTTATTGAGCATGACTGCCTTACCCTCTTCTCTCTCAGGATCAAAATCTACGACGGTTCCTAGCTGACCTCTGATCGAGGCAGCATTCTCTTTGATCTGCTCGATGGTCAACATCTTTCTCATATCAGACTTACCGGAGGGGTCTCCGATCATGGAGGTACCACCACCGACTAATGCGATAGGCTTGTGTCCTGCCTCCTGCATATGGTGCATCGCGAAGAATGGTACCATATGGCCGACATGAAGACTACTTCCTGTAGGGTCTACCCCTACGTAGAATTTGACTGGACCCTTTTCCATGAGTGCATCGAGTGCCTCAAGGTCTGTACATTGTTTTATGAATCCTCGGTCCTTCAAGACCTGTAATGCTTTGTTCATCTATCTATCATCTCCACTATTATGCTCGTTTGTATGCTTTGATCGATTTTCTCATAGTCTCGCCAAGGTCTGCGATAGGAACACGAATCTGTTCCATGGAATCTCTGAATCTCAAGGTCACTGTCTGATCATCCTTACTCTGATAATCGACTGTGACACAGAAAGGTGTTCCGATCTCATCCATCCTTCGATAACGTCTTCCGATCGCTCCGGACTGATCATAGAAGGTGGTGAAATCCTCTCTCAAGGATTTCTCGATCTCCTTAGCCATGTCTGCGATACCGTCTTTCTTCACTAATGGGAGGACTGCAACAGATACAGGGGCTACTTCAGGGTGGAAATGCATGACGACACGGATATCACCGTTCTCAAGCTCCTCCTCTTCATAGGCATCAGATAGTACCATGAGTACTGATCGTGTCAGACCTGCAGAGGTCTCGATGACGTAGGGGATATACCGTTTGTTATCTGTTGGATCAAGATACTGCATATCCTTTCCAGAGAATTCCTGATGTTTTCCCAAGTCAAAATCTGTTCTTGAGTGGATACCTTCAAGCTCCTGCCATCCCATAGGGAATTCGAACTCGATATCGAAGGCATCTTTTGCATAGTGTGCAAGCTCGTTCTCACCGTGCTGGTGGAATCTGAGTTTATCTTTTCTGATACCCAATCTATCATAGTAGTTGATTCGGGAGTCCTTCCAGTAGTTGAACCAGGTGTCATCCTCTCCAGGTCTTACGAAGAACTGCATCTCCATCTGTTCGAACTCAAGGGTTCGGAAGATGAAGTTCTTTGTCGTCACCTCATTCCTGAAGGCCTTACCGACCTGAGCGATACCAAAGGGTACCTTCACTCGTGAGGTCTGAACGACGTTCTTGAAGTTCACGAAGATCCCCTGGGCTGTCTCAGGTCTGAGATATACGGTACTTGCCTCATCCTTGACCGGCCCGAGGTTTGTGGAGAACATGAGATTGAACTCTCTCGGTTCCGTGAAGGTCCCTTTGTTCCCACAGACAGGACATGCAGCTTCCAGATTTATATGATCTGCTCGGAATCTGCTATTACACTTCTTACAATCGACCATAGGATCGGTGAAGTTCGCAATGTGACCGGAGGCCTCCCATACTTTCGGGTGCATCATGATCGCTGCATCAAGTCCTACGATATTGTCATGGAGCTGAGTCATCTCCTTCCACCAGAAGTCTCTGACTCGGTTTTTCAGCTCAACACCCAATGGACCATAATCCCATGCTCCTGAAAGACCCCCATAGATCTCACTTGACTGATATACGAACCCTCTTCTCTTACAGAGAGAGACTAATTTTTCCATTGTTACTTTTCCCATCTTTATACTACCTCTTGTGTGATCTGTGTGATTACCCGATCTAATCGAGCAAGTGTCGTTTCTATACCCAACAATCTGATTGATTCAAATAATGGTGGGGAGATAGAGCTTCCGGTCACTGCAACACGCAATGGCATGAGGATAGCTCCAAGTTTGACCTCTAAGCTCTCTGCAGCAGCTCGATACTCGATCTCAAGTGCCTCATCATCCTTATCGCCCATCTGATCGACGAGTGTCCGTCCCTCTTCTAGGATCGCAAGAGTCTTCGCAAGATCGAGTTTCTTCGGAATGAGCGACTCACTTGCAGGAGCTTCGATAGCTTGAAAGAGAAAACGTGTCATAGCACTGACATCACCGAGGAGTTTCAGTCGCTCTTGGATGATAGGGATCATCTTACCAATGATCTTCTCCTGATCCTCATTCGGAGGATTCTCGACTACCTCGTCTTTAACGAGGAAGGGTACTACAGCATCACGTAACTCTTCACGACTCATCTGTCTGATGTATTGGCCATTGAACCAGAGGAGTTTCTTATAATCGAAGACACCAGGTGCCTTATTGATCTTCTCGAGTGTGAATACCTTCTCGAGCTCCTCTTTCGTGAAGAACTCGGTCTTATCATCAAAGGACCAACCAAGAAGACTGATATAGTTCAAGATCGCTGCAGGAAGGTATCCTGCAGTCTTGAAGTCAACAACAGCTGTTGAGCCGTGTCGTTTAGAGAGTTTCTGTCCGTCTTTACCCATGACCATCGGAAGGTGGCAATATTTTGGAGGTTCCCATCCGAATGCTTCATACAGAAGTATATGAAGCGGTCCTGAAGGGATCCACTCCTGTGCCCTCATGATATGAGTGATCTCCATAAAATGGTCATCGATAACATTAGCGAGGTGGTAGGTAGGGAATCCATCAGATTTCAACAGTACCGGATCAGGACTGACGTCTCTGTTCTTTCGTGTGATGTCACCCATGAGCTCATCATGGAAGGTGGTCTTCCCTTCTAGAGGTACTCTGAGTCTGACTACAGGTTTGATCCCCTGTCTCTCATACTCTGCGATCTCCTCTTCAGTGAGGTTCTGACAGTGTCTGTCGTAGCCCTGGTATTTGCTCTTACTCTTCTGCTGCTCATCTCGAAGAGCTGCAAGTCGTTGTGAGGTACAGTAGCAGTAGTAGGCTTTACCATCATCAAGGAGTTTCTGTGCATACTCCTTGTAGATATGAAACCGCTCTGACTGAACATAGGGTCCGAGCTCCCCGCCCTTCAGTGGTCCCTCATCCCAATCGAGCCCTAACCATTCGAGAGTCTCATAGAGATCATCCAATGCTTCTTGATGGAATCGTTCCTGATCAGTATCTTCGATTCGTAAAATGAAAGAGCCGCCGTTCGCTCTTGCGAAGAAATAGTTGAATACCGCAGTTCTTACACCGCCGATATGCTGCAGGCCAGTTGGAGAGGGTGCATATCTCACACGTACACTCATAATAAATCCTTATCGTTATCATAGTATTTCATGATATGCACATGAATGCGAATATCATGATTCTGTTAATAGTTATAGCTATAGGTTATACCCAAAATCCTTATTTTTTACAACAAGGGAATAGGTAAAACCATAGTAGCAGATATACATGCTCTATGATAGACTGAGAAAGGTTTTACCGGTTGGATAAGGATGCGCTACATGACAAAGAAAGCATTGATGATCACCTATGGTATTCATCAAACTCTACACTGGCTCTGCCTCGGGATCATCATCCCGGTCTTCATCCTCATCCAGCAGCATAAGGGGCTTGATCTTCTTCAGATCGGGTCGGTCATGGCCATCTATGGAACGGTCATCATCATCTTAGAAGTCCCTACCGGATCCCTTGCCGATATCCACGGCAGGAAGAAGGTCTATCTTATTGCTACTGCAAGCTATCTTCTCTCCATGGTGTTGTTGCTCTTCGCCTCCACATACATCGCTATCGCAGTGGTTCTCTCCGTATATGGAGTCTCACGGGCTCTGAATTCAGGCTCAATGGCCGCATGGTTCGTTGATGAGTTCCACAAAATAGAGCCTGAGGGCAATCTGCAGAAGGCACTGGCAATCAATGAGATCATTATTCTTCTAGCTCTTGGGGTAGGTTCGATCATAGGAGGGATCCTTCCTGATGCATTAGAGCATATACTTGAGCCGATACGATATCTTGATAAGTACAGTGGGAATATTATAGCAGTCATAGTGATCCTAGTTATTCTTGCCATCTACACAAGCATCTTCATCCATGATGAGCATCCCCTACAGACCGAGAAGACGACTATGGCGAGACAGCTACTCTCTTCATTGCGTTTTGGGTTCTCTCACCGTACGATATTGTTGCTGTTGATGGCGACATTGGTGCTTGGAATAGGACTATCTACCCTCGAGACCTTCTGGCAACCAAGACTCAAAGAGATCGGTAGTTCGAGTATAGATTCATGGGTATT
>CAZLZY010000128.1:0-6860 GCA_964564075.1 uncultured Spirochaetales bacterium | reverse complement strand
CTGTAGCTATATCTAAGAATTGCGTCATACGCTCTATTTCTGTCATGAATCCCCCCTAGTAGGTGTAGTCTATCCTAGCATGAGTTTTTTTCATCTGCAACATTTTGCAACAATTATTTATTTTTTTCTGTACATAGAATCACAAACATAGTACAATATTTTGGTATTAACAATTTTCAAAAGGAGAGGATTGATGGAAAAATTATTTAAACTTCAAGAACACAAGACAAATGTTCGAACTGAAGTACTTGCAGGTCTTACAACATTCCTGACTATGGCTTACATTCTTATTGTAAACCCTTTAATCATGAGTGAAACAGGGATGGATTTCGGTGCACTCTTTACAGCTACAGCTCTTTCTGCAGCAATAGCGACTTTGGTGATGGCTTTTGCCGCTAACCTACCTTTTGCTCTTGCTCCTGGTATGGGACTCAATGCGTTCTTCGCATATACCGTCGTATTGACCATGGGTTATACTTGGCAGTTCGCTTTGACTGCTGTATTCCTTGAAGGTATCATTTTCATAATATTGACTATCTTCAATGTACGTGAAGCAATCATCAATTCTATTCCGATGAATATCAAAAAAGCTATATCAGTAGGTATTGGACTTTTTATCGCATTCATCGGTTTCCAGAATGCTGGGATCATCGTAGATGGTGCAACATTAGTAGCTCTTGGTGACCTTACTTCCGGCACTGCTCTATTAGCAGTCATCGGACTTATTATTACCGGTGCACTTCTTGCATTCAAGGTGAAAGGCGCTTTACTTATTGGTATCGTAGCTACAACACTCATCGGTGCTCCTATGGGTATCACTCAAACTCCAAGTGGAAGCTGGGCGCCACCATCACTTGCTCCGATCCTGTTCAAGTTCGAGTTCGCAAACATCTTCACATTTGATATGTTGGTCGTTCTCTTTACGTTCCTCTTTGTCGATATGTTCGATACAGTCGGAACACTTATTGGTGTATCAACCAAAGCTGGTATGATCGATAGCAAAGGTAACATCCCGAAAGTAAAACAGGCTCTTATGGCAGATGCTATTGGAACTACCGTAGGTGCATGTCTTGGTACAAGTACCGTTACAACCTACGTAGAAAGTTCTGCAGGTGTTGCTGAAGGTGGAAGAACTGGTCTTACAGCTCTTACTACAGCAGTGTTCTTCCTATTAGCACTCTTCTTATCACCATTATTCCTAGCAATCCCAGGTGCTGCAACAGCTCCAGCATTGATACTTGTAGGTCTATTCATGATCTCACCAGTAAAAGAGATCAATTTTGATGATTATACAGAAGCTATCCCAGCTTTCTTGACACTCATCATCATGCCAGTAGCTTATAGTATTGCTGATGGTATCATGATTGGTATGCTTTCTTGGGTACTTCTAAAACTTTTTACCGGTAAAGCAAAAGAAGTCAATGTTCTTACTATCGTCATCGCGATCTTATTCGTTCTTAAGCTCTTAGCTTAGAATCGTAGTAATCTGTGATATAAGGCTGTTCTCATTGAGAACAGCCTTTCTTGTCTATTGAGGAGAACCATGAAAAAACATATCATCATCACTGGAGCGTCAAAGGGTATCGGTAAGGCATTAGCTCAGATCTGTATCAATCAAGGTTTCCAAGTTACAGGAACCTCTCGTGATAGCAAGGCTATGAGTAAAGAGCATATCATCAAAGGAGTCCATTATGAGAATCTTGATCTAAGTGACACAGACTCTATTGCAGCTTTCTGCAAAGCTGTGCCAAATGCTGACATGCTTATCAACAATGCGGGGCTATCTCAGATAGGTGCGGTAGAGGATCTTAGCATTGAGACCGTCGAGGATCTGTTCAGGACCAATCTCTTCGGGGTCATACAAATGGATAGCTTTTATGCAAAGAAGATGCGTATTGCGGGTTCTGGCAAGATCATACATGTGAGTTCTCTTGCTGCACATACACCAGTGCCATTCTCTTCAGTCTATGCAGCTACAAAAGCAGCATTAGATGCGTTTGCTTTTGCTTTTCGTAATGAGATGTTTCAGTTTGAGGTGTATATAGCTAATGTTTTCTTTGATTTTGTTCAAACGAAATTGCCACAGATTGAGAATTCATCTTCATCAGAAGTTTACGAACAACAAGTCTTATCATCTAAGATGAAGAGAGATAACAGTATAGCTACAGGAATGGACCCTGTATATGTTGCACAACGTATCTATAAAGTGATGATGAAAGAACGTCCTGCTTTATACAACCCGATTGGAAGACGAACACGTCGAATGTATTTTCTACGCAAATTCCTTCCAGTCAAATTGATAGAACAGCTTATTCGTCTACGGTATGAACTCCTCTAGATAGTCATTACCTTCATCTTTATTCTCAACTAATTCCAAAGGTACGATACTATTCATCTCATCGATTATACCTTGAGTATGTTCACCGAAATCGAACATATTGATCAGTTTCTTATAGAGCGGTTTGATGAAGTGATGAAGCTGCTTATTATCCTGTTCATAGGTAGTCTTACTTTGTAGAATAAGGACCGTGACGGGGTCAGGTGAATTGAAGATACCAACCTCTTTGAACCCAAACTTCTTATAGAGTTTTATCGTCTTCTTATCACTCTGGAACACATCAATGATCATCTCTTCAACACCAAGATATCGTGCAAAAAGGAAGACAAGCATGATTAGTCCGATCGAAACAGTGGTATTTCTCATCTCAGGTAATACGGCAAGTCTTATGATCTCTGAACAATTTCTAGTTTGAAGAACAGATTCAATATCAAAGTTCTTAGAGATCGGTAATGGCCATGCATGATCAGAAGTCAGAAGTGACACAGTACCCACCGGTTGAATTCCCTGATAGGCTAAGATATGGACTGCTTTCTCATCGATATCCCGATGGATCGATTCCTCAAGATACCCCTTCTCACCAACAAGGACTTTTCTTTGTATATAAAAGACATCATTCAATGCAGCAGCATCTGTTACAAGAGTGAAACTGATATTCTTCTTACCATCCTCATCGATTGGGAAGATCACAAGGAATTCTGCACCCTGTCCCTCATCACTCTTGACTCGGATTCGCCCATCCATATTATCTACGATCTTATAACAGTTCGAGAGTCCAAGACCGGTCCCTTCCCCTGGAGCCTTCGTAGTGAAGAACGGTGTGAAGATCTGATTCAAGTACTTCTCAGAGATCCCTGCACCAGTATCTTTCACAGATACATGGACAAACCCTTTTATCTCTTTGCAATGGAGTGTCAGTGTTCCTTTTCCATCCATAGCATGCATTGCGTTTACGATCAGGTTGAGGAATAACTGCTGTAATTCACTCTCGTTAGCTTCGATCATTGGCAATGCATGATAATTCCTTTTCACAGTGATATTCTTAGATTCACTTCCACGAGAGGCAAGTCGTAAAGAGAATTCTAGGACTCTTACCATGTCTACAGCTTGTTTCTCCTTTACCTCTTTGCGGGTATATACTGAAAGCTCTTTAATTACATCTGCAGCTGTTTTTGAGTATGAGATAATATCTTCAACATACTCTTTCAATGGGGAATCCTCTTCGATGTCTGAAAGCATAATTTCTCCTGTGCCAAGAATTCCCGCAAGGGGGTTATTAAGTTCGTGAGCAATACCGGCAGCAAGAGTACCAATACCTGCCATCTTTTCAGTTCTGACAAGTTCTTCCTGCAGGTTCTTAGTCTCTGTTACATCATTGATGATCTCAATGAACTGTCCCTTTGAGTTCTTAGGGACACGGATAGTATGAAACTGAAAGGAGTAGGTCTTATCTCCTACATCAGCTTCTGAGAGTTGCATAGCACCTGCATGAAGACAATCTAACGATTTACAGTATGAACAAGGTCTTGTTCGGTTAAAAAGGACCCTATAGCACTTCTTGTTGATAAGCTCTTCTCTTTTCTTTCCGACGAACCCACAAGCAGCACTATTGACCTCTTTGATCGTATAGTCGATATCTATCATACATACAGGAGATGCTATTCCATTGAAGATCGCTTCTAGTTTGTTATTACTCATCACTAGCTCATTGCCTTGATTCCTGAGCTGTTCAAAGGAGAGGGCATTCTTCAATGAGAGTGAACACTGGGCTGCTAATATCTCTAATGCTTCAAGTTCGATCTTAGACATCATGATCTTCTGATAATCGAAACCAATGAGAATATAACCTGCGATCTTCTTTCTGAAGATCAGAGGGATCATTACATCAGCATCAGGTAGTTTAGCACTAGTCATGAACTTAGGTTCATCTGGTGATGCATAGAGGACTGATCTTGAGTTCTCTTTCTGAAAATTCATCAATTGACGTTTTACCTTTTCAGTGAAAGTGAATTTAACCTCAGAGCCAATCTTCACATTAGTCTTACAATTATTATTTGATATTACCTTGAAGATATCCTCTGAATCTTTAATATCTCTGACAACAAAAAGAACCCAATCAGTCTTCAGACCATTCTTTAAAGTACCGACGACCTCTTCACCTAGTTCATTAAGATCTACAATAGTGGTCAATCTCTGACTCAAGCCTTTGATAGTCCCCTGATAGGGATGCCGTTTAGGAATGATGATCTTATCAATGAGGTATGATATGAAGTTTCGTAACGGATGGATGATAATGACTGTCACGATACCTAGGATTGCAGACATCTGAGCTATGTTGTAAGGGGCAAAATCCTTATTGAAGATACTGATCACATAGAGGATAATAAAATAGGCAAGTGTAGCTACGATCGCAAGAATCGTTGAGAAAATAATACTGAGTCCCAAACGGGAATAGTTGATCAGTTTGAACTTATAGATCGTATAGAAGAGAAGGAACGCATTGATGGTAGCCCCGAGTATATCAAAGGGATATCTTCCAAGGACCGGATTGATATTAGTTGCGATACCTATAAGCGTGATAGCCACACCTATTAGAGGCAGATAGATATCCTTACCATAATGCATACTATTCTTTGATCTCTTTCCAATGAAAAGGATCAACAGCGTAAGGATCATATAGATATAACTGATAGAATAGGCAATCACTGCACCTTTCCCTAAGATATAGTAAAAATTACCACTTTCATCGAACCCTGCTCCAGAGACAACCTGTCCTGAAATGTTCAAATAGAGTAATAAGAGAATGAACAGATAACTATAATAGACGAAGAGCCTTATAGACCTTATCTTTATCTCCATGATATCTAGAATAAAATGGACTAGAGGGAACGGGGCAGAGAGTAATCCGATGAGCATCACCTTATTCCAAGTCAAAGGTGTCAAGATATGACTATTGAGGTGCATCATCATCGACCCGAAACTCCATATAGCAAAGAAGATCATATAGAGCTGGAACGACCAGTAGAAACGGTCTTTGCGATACTGTAGAAAACCGAATACGGCAAATATGACGTAAAGGATGAATGAGATAGCAGGTATTATAGTTGACACATCAATTATCATGTAGAATCCTCTTATGTGCTTTTCAATTGTGCCCGTTCGTAATAGTATAGACAAATTATGGAATTTATCAATTTAGTTATCATAGGAACAGCAGGATATATCCTGCTGTTCATTTACGATTTATCACAATTATATAATAAACCCTTCATCAGGTATATGAGTTCCGTTGGTTTTTTATTAACAGCCCTGCCCTATGTCATAGTAATGGGCAATCATCAAATTGTCCAGTTAACTCTTCATGAGGGTTTTATACTGTTAGGGTTAGTATTATTCACCATGTTATTACTCTATTCTGTGCTTATTGAGATTCCCCTCTATTATCATCGTAATGCTTCGAAGAAGGTAGGAAACACGAACCCCGAAGTGTATTGTCATGGAACATATAGTTTCTCTCGACATCCGGGATTTATTTGGTATACTTGTATCAATATGTTGTTTACAGTTTGCGATTCACAACTTCTACTTTTGATGATAGTACTGACCTCTTGGAATTTCTTTCTTATCCTAATCGAGGATAGATTCATATTCCCAAAGACGTTCATTGGGTATGATACGTATAAGCGTAACGTCCCGTTTATTCTATCATTCAAGAACATAAAATCGAAAGGGAGATCTTAAGTTTGAGACAACAACATATTATAACAACTGATGATGATCCAGCCATTCGAAAAGTCTTAGAACTTATCTTGAATAAAGCAGATTTTAGAGTCACAAAATGTACTAATGGTGATGAATTGCTCGAAGAGCTCAGACTCCAGAGTGATGCTATAGACTTGATCATCCTTGATATCAAGATGCCTGGGAAATCGGGATTTGAAATACTTTCGATCGTTCATATGACCTATCCTGATATCCCTATCATCATGATGACAGCATTCAGTGATCTTGATACAGGGATGAAAGCGAGCAGAGAAGGTGCAGCTGATTTCCTATCTAAACCTGTGAGAAAATCTGATCTACTCGATTGTGTACGACGTGTACTTCTAAAGGCTCAAGAAGATAAAGTAAAATCAAATGCTTTTAATATAAACTCATCCTATCAGAAAGATCTTGAGATCAAACTCGATGATGCCTATTCCACTATCATGAAGACCACGATGGCTACTATCGAAGCACTCTCAGAGACCATAGAACAGAAAGATGTCTATACAAAAGGTCATTGCAGCAGAGTACGGACACTAGCGTTGAAGATAGCTGAATCCCTACCATTGAAATCAGATGATCTAATGATCCTCGAGGGAGGATCACTTCTTCATGATATAGGGAAGATAGGTATTTCAGAACAGATCCTCAACAAGAAAGATCACTTGACCAATGAAGAGTTCGCTACGATCAAGATGCATCCGGAAGCAGGTGTGAAGATAGTAGAATATATAGATCTTTTCAAACCTTATCTTCC
>CAZLZY010000127.1:0-6880 GCA_964564075.1 uncultured Spirochaetales bacterium | reverse complement strand
TTCTTCCCATCTGTTCGAAAAGTTCAATACTAACGCTCTTCTTCCCTTCGATAGTCATAGGGTTATAGGCTGTGTTCCTGTTAATCCCCCCAAACTCATTGGAGTATGCGATAGAGAGAGCGAACGCATCATCATAGGTACCGTTTACCGGTATTACATGAGCGCCATAGAGTACTGATTGCATCAGCTTGTTAACTGGAGCGGATGCTGGTACGAATAACACGATCTCCAGCCCATATGCAGCACCTGCACAAGCCATGGCAGACCCTGCATTACCAGTCGATGCAAGGACTACCTTGTTCTCTCCGACGGTAAGAGCTTGTGCTGCGATCAACTGGGAAGCTCTATCCTTGAATGAGCCAGAAGGGTTCTGTCCATCAAGTTTGAATCTTAGATTCTTTAGCCCATAGGCATCACTGAGCCTTGGTGAAGAAGCTAAAGGGGTATTGCCGACGGGATAGGCATCGGGTGTTGGTATGTCATAGGGAAAGAAATCAGATGGGGATACATGTTCCTTCGACTGTAATTCTTTGAGGTCATCACTGTTAAGATCTACGATCAGGTTCCCACGCTGAAAATCACCATTGGCTTCAACATTGCAGGAGGGACAGCGATACATGATATCATCAGTCTCATAACGGGTGCCGCAATCTGAACATCTATAGGTAAAACGCATCATATTACTCCTTGTAAATAAAGAAACCGGGCAGACTTGCCCGGATTATATCAGTATTGAAAGACTTATAGTCCTACTTTCTCATTGAACTCAGTGATGAGTGCATCGATCTTTGGTTCGAGAGCCTGAACTCTTGTCCAATAATCTTTATCATACCACTGTGCATTCAGGTCTTCAAGTTCCTTACCCTGCTGTTCGATCCATGTGTAGTACTTGAGGTTATGTACTGCTAGTCGGTCATAGTAACCGAGTTCTTTTGCATTTTCCATAGTCTGGTGCATAAGAGATGCTTGGTATGTACCAGCAGCATCTTTCTCAGTAAATTCTCCTCTAGCTTTATTCATCTCGATGAGTCTTGAACCATACATCTCTGCAGAGTCTGTAAGCACAGTCACGATCACATCTTCTTCTTCCATCTCATAGTATTTAGCCATCTTGATAGCACCAAGAACGTTTCCGATTCCTGAGATACCGAAAAGATCGAGTTTCTTGAGGAATTCTTTAGTAACGCCGTCTTCAAGAAGTTCTTTATGTCCGTTCTCTTCGTTGAAGAGTCGGAAAAGGTCCATACAGTCGTTATCATCGACAGCAAGGATCATATCGGTATTTCTTACATTGTGGATCCAAGGAACGTGTTTGTCACCGATACCTTCGATTCTATGTCCACCGAAACCGTTTCTCAGGAGTGTAGGACACTGGAGTGCTTCAGCAGCACCGATCTTGACATCTGGATATCTCTGCTTCAGGTAATCTCCAGCTGCAAGTGTTCCACCGGAACCTGTTGCTGTGACATATCCTTTAAGCTGTAATGCAGTGATGTTCTCTGCATTAAGAAGTTCTTCGATAGCTGAACCTGTTATAGAGTAGTGCCACAGGTAGTTCTCGAACTGATCGAACTGGTTGAAGATCACGATATTATCACCACGTTCTGCATTCAGTTCATGACACTTGTCGAAGATCTCTTTTACATTACTTTCACAACCAGGAGTCGCTATGACTTCACCAGCTACTTTCTGTAACCAGTCAAATCTTTCCTGACTCATCTCTTCTGGTAGGATAGCGATAGAATCACAACCTAACAGCTGTGAGTTATAAGCTCCACCTCGACAGTAGTTACCTGTTGAAGGCCATACTGCTTTCTGAGCTGTTGAATCAAAATTACCTGTTGTAAGTGCTGGAGCGAGACAACCATAGGTAGCGCCTACTTTATGAGCTCCGGTAGGGAACCATTTACCAACAAGAGCAAAGATCCTTGCTTTTGTTCCAGTGATCTCTCTTGGGACTTCAAGATAGTTGACACCATAGTGCTTCCCACCTTTCTCTACAGGTTCGTTCTTCCATGTGATTCTGAAAAGATTCACAGGGTCGACATCCCATAGGCCAGTCTTCGCGAGTTTATCCTCAATATTCTTAGGGTTGAGTGAAGGATCCTTCATCTGTGCGAACGTTGGGTATACGATCCCTTTTTCTCTACATCTTTGAATGTTTTTCTCTCGAATCTCTTCATGCATGGTTAAATCTATCATCATTTCCTCCATTGGTATGCTAAGTGAAATATTATGCGAACTTCGTTAAAAGTCAAATAACAATTAAAATATTTATGTAAACATAGAAAACTTCTGCGTTTCTTTATTTTTACACCAATAAAAACCAGAAGTCAACTATTTTTATCATATATTATACAATTTGTTGCGAATTGTTGCAAATTATTATTGACAGAAACTAGAATGAAGGTACAATATTATTAGGGATTTTTATATACACGATTTTAAGGAGAATTTATGGGCGATATTATGAGACCTGTACCGTTTCGAGAGTTAATGACTCGAATCGCATCAGAGTATAATGAGAGTCAATCAATTTTTGGCATACGAAAAGCCGATTTTTACCAGACTACAGATAAGAGTATAGATGTGTTAGGACAGAGTTGTGCCACACCGGTAGGACCTGCTGCTGGGCCTCATACCCAACTAGCTCAGAATATCATAGCATCCTATCTAGTAGGTGGACGGTTCATGGAGCTGAAGACTGTACAGATCATGGATACATTAGAGATAGATAAACCTTGTATCGACGCTCGAGATGAAGCATATAATGTAGAGTGGTCAACAGAATATACATTAGAGAAGGCCTATGACGAATATATCAAGGCATGGATCATCCTTCATCTATTAGAGGAGACTCTTTCAGGTACTCAGATCAAAACGCCCTCATTCCTTTTCAATATGAGCGTAGGTTATGATCTTAAGGGTATCAAGACAGAAAAGATGCAAACCTATATCAACTCAATGCTTGATTCCTCAGAAAATGAGGTGTTCACAAGCTATATTGAAGAGATAGAAGCATTGATAACAGAGGGTGAGTTCCTAGACTGTTTCGGTGATGATGTAGACTATGCTCTACTCAAAGGTATCGGAAGCAGGATCGGCAGGACGGTTTCTCCGTCAGTGACTTTATCGACCATGCATGGATGTCCTCCAAAAGAGATCGAAGCGATCTGCTCCTATATGGTAGCAGAGAAGAATATCAATACATTCGTAAAACTCAATCCGACATTGCTCGGGTATGACTTCGTCAGAGAGACACTCGATTCCCTTGGATTCGATTATCTTCACCTCAATCAAGATTCCTTCGATCATGATCTTCAGTATGCTGCTGCTGTTGCGATGCTCACTCGATTGGTCGCACTTGCAAAAGATCATGGACGTCAGTTCGGTGTGAAATTAACTAATACCCTAGGATCGATCAATGATCAGGGAGAGCTTCCTGGTGCAGAGATGTACATGTCAGGTAGAGCTCTATACCCCTTGAGTATCAATCTTGCTCAAAAACTCTCAAAGGAGTTTGGGGGGAGCCTTCCTATATCATATTCCGGTGGTGCCAACGCTAAGAACGTGAAAAAGATCTTCGAAGCAGGTATCCATCCGATCACATTAGCAACTGATCTACTCAAACCAGGCGGATATGCAAGAATGAACCAGATTGCAACCCTTTGTGAAGATTCTAGTGGTTGGGAAGCTAAGAAGATAGACCTTGATGCATTAAGTGCTCTTGCTAAAGAGGCAGTCAGTGCAGAATATTGTAATAAGGAGTTCCGTGGTATAGATACTATCTCTACTGGGAAACCTCTTCCCCTGTTCGACTGTTACGTCGCACCATGTACTGTCGCGTGTCCTATCCATCAGGATATTCCTGAATACCTCTATCTTATCGGCGAAGGGCAGTATGCTGAAGCATTGGCTGTCATCTATGATAAGAATGCACTGCCAAACATAACCGGTCATATCTGTGACCATCAGTGCATGTATAACTGTACAAGAATGGATTATGAAGGTGCAGTCGAGATCAGAGAGATGAAGAGGATCGCTGTTGATAACGGTTATGATGAGTATATCAAGGACTGGGAAGCTCCAGAAAAGAGTGAGTTCTCAGCTGCAGTAGTCGGTGCAGGACCTGCCGGACTATCAGCAGCCTTCTTCTTAGCTCGTGCCGGCTTCAAGGTGACTGTATTCGAGAGAGAGGAGAGTGCCGGTGGTGTCGTAAGACATGTCATCCCTGGTTTCAGACTTCCCGTCGAGGCTATCGAGGCTGATATAGAGTTCATCAAGAAACATGGTGTTGAATTCGAATTTGGTGTATCTGAAGATGATATTAAGGTAAACGCACTTAAGAAGGATGGATACTCATTCGTATTCGTCGCTGTTGGTGCTGAAAAAGATAATCCAATCCCATTAGAGGGAGATAGGACAAAGATCCTTCAAGCTCTATCATTCTTGGGGTCATACCGAAAAGATCCTTCATCTGTATCCTTAGGAGAACACGTTGCGATCGTCGGAGGCGGAAATACGGCTATGGACAGTGCTCGTGCAGCATTGACCGTGCCAGGCGTCAAAAGCGTTGATGTCCTCTATAGAAGGACAAAACGTGAGATGCCTGCTGACCTTGAAGAGTATGATAATGCGATCGAAGAGGGAGCTGTATTCAGATTCCTCACCAATCCAGAATCAATGAGTCCTGAAGGAGAACTTGTCTGTAGAGTCATGAAACTTGGGGCGCCAGATGCTTCTGGTAGAAGAAGACCTGTAGCGACCGAGGAGACGATCACACTTCAGATAGATTCTATGATAACTGCTATCGGGGAAAGCGTTGATGCCAAGGCTTTAGCAGCAATGGGCATTATCTTGAATGATAAGGGATGGGCTATCGTTGATGATGAGACATCAGAGACTAAAACTGAAGGTGTCTTCATAGTCGGAGATGCTAAGACTGGACCATCTACGGTAGTTGAGTGTATCGCTAGTGCTCGAAAAGCTGTTGAGGCTGCGATCGATAAGATCCTAGGACCTGAGGAACATGACCATGACCATGATCACGATCATGACCAGGAAGAGGAGTTCGAAGAACTCTCCCAAGAAGAGAACGATGAGATCGATACTGCTGAGAATGTGTTCTTCGGAGCTATCGAAGCGAAGAAGGGACTGATCCTTGATGCCGCTGATAGCTCTTTGAGTGATACAGAGTTTGGTAAGATCGAAGCGAAACGATGCTTAGAATGTTCTTATATCTGTAATAAATGTGTAGAGGTTTGTCCTAACAGAGCTAATGTCACTATCGATGTACGAATCGGTGGGTTCTTCGATAACCCCTTTGAGATCGTCCATCTTGATGCATATTGTAACGAATGTGGTAACTGTGCGAACTTCTGCCCTTGGGAGGGACGACCTTTTAAAGACAAGTTCACCATCTTCAGTAGAGAGGAGGACTTCAACAATTCAGAGAATCCAGGAATGTACCTCACTTCAGATGCATTGATCGTACGACTTGAAGACAAGACCGTACAGAACCTTACTATGGAAAGTGATGGAACCATCATCGAAGAGATTGATGAACAGACTGCTGTTCTTATCGAGACTATCATGTTGAATTACAGCTATCTACTGGGAGCTGTTGGAGAATAATATGGCAATAACCGTAATAAAGAATGCTACAGTATTAGGTTTCTCTCCTTGTGAAGTGAAAAAAGGTGTTGATATCATCATTGAGAATGATCTCATAACCGCTGTCGGACCTCATGCCTCAGAAGGGATATCAGCTGATAGAGTAGTGGATGTGAAAGGAAAGATCGTACATCCTGGCATGGTATGTTCTCATCACCACTACTATTCAGGTCTCTCAAGAGGGATCACAGCGAATATCCCACCATCACCTGATTTTATCTCTACTCTGAAAAATCTTTGGTGGAGGATCGATAGATCTCTTGATGAGGAGTCTACCTACTACTCCTCAATGATCTGCTCACTTGATGCGATCAAAGCTGGAACGACATCTGTGGTAGACCACCATGCAAGCCCCAATTTTATCAAAGGTTCTTTACACCAGATCAAACGTGGGTTCGAGGATACAGGACTTAGAGGGATGACCTGTTATGAGGTAACCGACCGTAATGGTGGACTTGCTGAGATGAGAGCGGGAGTCGATGAGAACATCGCTTTCGCTAAAGAGGTAGAAGCTGATAAGAAGGATCCTAACAGCCCCTATCTTGTTGAAGCTGCTATCGGTGGTCATGCACCTTTCACCATCTCGAACGATGGGCTTGAGCTGATGGCTGATGCAGTAAAATCTACCGGAAGAGGTATTCATCTCCATATCGCAGAAGATTCCTATGACATCTCCTGGTCACATCACCATTATGGACAGGATATCATCGATAGACTTGATAGCTTTGGATTGATTGATGATAAGTCGTTACTGGTACACGGTATCTTCCTATCAGATGATGAGATTGCACTTCTCAATGAGAAGGATGCTTTCTTGGCTCATAATGCACGATCCAATATGAACAACCATGTGGGTTATAACATGAATCTTCCTAAGATCAAGAACCTTCTCATAGGTTCAGACGGACTAGGTGCTGATATGTTCGAAGAGATGAAGTTCGCCTTCTTCAAGCATAGAGATGCGGGTGGTCCTATGTGGCCTGGTGACTTCCTTCCTGCAGTCGCAAGAGGAAATGAGCTACTATCCCGATATTTCGGTTCACAGTTCGGACGGATCGCTCCAGGATACAAGGCCGACTTAGTCGTATCTGACTACCAGTCACCAACACCTCTAGTGCCTGAGAACATCGCTGGACATATCGCCTTCGGATTGGGTTCAGGAAGTGTGAACAGTGTTATGGTAAATGGTAAGTTCGTCATGGAGAAC
>CAZLZY010000126.1:0-6896 GCA_964564075.1 uncultured Spirochaetales bacterium | reverse complement strand
TTGTCCTGTATAGCCTTTATACTCTAACATTGGTAACACCTGCCTGTTCTAAGAAACGTCTAACTGATCTAACAGCCCCTTTATCAGTCTCTTTCTCTGGATGGGGTCTATGAAATACAACTCTTACCCCATTCAATCTTACTCGTACTCGAGACCCTCTACCTTCAGAGATCTCAGCACCAAGTTGGCTAAACAGTTCTTCTATATCTTTCCAAAGAATACTTGATAAAACTGGATTGGTAAAAACTGCTGTAATATTCTTTGTTGCTTTCTCATTATGATTTAATAGTACCACTTTTTAGTACCACTATCAAACCTCTTCGCCAATAAAAAAAGGCTGACACCCAATTGGGAATCAGCCTTTATCGATCTAGATAAGTATTCTCTACAAGATCTTACTTAATACATCACTGAGTCTCTGAGTGAACTCTACAGGGTTCTTGATCATAACACCTTCTGCAAGGAGTGCCTGATCCAAGAGTATGTTACTGATATCAGCGACCATCTCTGCATCATCCATTTCAGCTATCCGTTGAAGGATCGCATGATCTGGGTTGATCTCAAGGATAGGAGTGAACTCAGGCATCTCTGTCTGGCCCATAGCTTTGAGCATCTGTTGCATCTGAACGGTTGGATCATTCTCATCAACGACAACACACGCTGGAGCCTCTTCGAGTCGAGTTGATGCTATTACATTTTTGACTCTCTCACCCAAGGCCTCTTTGATCTTATCTATAACAGGCTTTGCTTCCTCTTCTTTCTTCTTATCCTCATCAGTCTTGATATCATCTGCAGCACCAGATTTATTGATAGCTTTCAGCTCTACATCTTTATATTTTCCGATAGTAGGTATGACGATATCATCGATCTCATCATCCATGATCAGGACTTCATAACCTTTCTTGGTATATCCCTTGATGAGAGGAGATCTTCTGAGAGTCTCTTCATTACCACCAGCAACGTAGTAGATCGCTTTTTGGTCTTCACTCATTCTCTCTTTGTATGCTGCAAGGCTAGTGAACCCGTCATTCTCAGTTGTCTTGAATCTCACGAGCTCCATGAGAGCGTCTTTATTCCCATAATCTGAGTATAGACCCTCTTTCAGAGGTCTGTTGAACTCTTTTATGAACTCTTCATACTTCTCAGGATTTGATTCAGAGAGTTTCTTGAATTCTCCCAATACTTTCTTCACTGATGCTGATTTGATACTGGACATGACTCTATTCTGCTGTAGGATCTCTCTTGATACATTGAGAGGAAGGTCCTCTGAATCGATGATACCCTTGACGAATCTCAGGTAGGGAGGAAGAAGTTCTTTCTCATCATCTGTGATGAAGACTCTCTTAACATAGAGTTTGACACCAGGTTTATAATCTGCCTGATAGAGGTCGAAAGGTGCTTTCTTAGGAATATAGAACAGTGTCGTATACTCGATAGTCCCCTCTGCTCTGGTATGGATATAGAATAGAGAATCTTCATTATCATATGAGAGACTCTTATAGAATTCCTGATAATCCTCTTCTGAAAGATCAGATTTTGATCGTTTCCAGAGGGCTGCAGCGGTATTGATCTGTTCGATCTTATGCTCGAGCTTCTTCTCTTTGTTCTCTTCACCTTCGTATGATTCCTGATCATACTCCAAGAAGATTGGGAATGCGATATGGTCAGAGTATTTCTTGACTAACTGTTCGATCTGCCATCTGTTAGCATATTCATCACCCTCTTCATTGAGTTCGACGATGATCGTAGTACCCTGTTCTGCTTTCTCTGTCTCTTCTACTTTGTAGGAGTTCTTTCCATCACTACTCCACTTCCAAGCCTGATCAGATCCTGCTTTTCGGGTGATGACTTCAACATGATCAGCGACCATGAAACATGAATAGAACCCAACACCGAACTGCCCGATGAGGTTTGCATCTTTCTTCGCATCTCCTGCCATCTGAGAGAGGAACTTCTTTGTTCCAGAACGAGCGATCGTTCCAAGTTGTTTATCAAGATCATCAGCATCCATTCCGATACCATTGTCTTTGATAGTCAGAGTCTTGTGATCTCCATCAGTGAATGTGATGTCGACCCTAGGATCAAATGCCATCCCTTTAAAATCATCATCTGTGAGTGTGAGGTATTTTAACTTATCAAGTGCATCTGATGCATTAGAGACCAACTCTCTAAGGAATATCTCCTTGTGTGAGTAGAGCGAGTGGATGATTAAGTTCAATAGTTGATTTACTTCAGTTTTAAAACGTTTCTGAGCCATGATAGAAAACTCCTTATAAAGCATGTTGTAATTTCATAATAATTTGATCTGTGATCTACAACCGTATCAAAACATACTCATTTCATACCACAGGGGCAAGATATTCTGTACGATTTCTTTATTGAAACAGAAGAAATCTTCGTCAGAGGTTCTCAAATATCAAGAGTAGAGAAGAATCTCTATAAGTGTCATGAAATCTGATCTATAATAAAAAAAAGAGATAAGAGGCTAACCTATGCACCAATTCATACAGAGATGCATAAAACTCATGAAGATCCTAGCAGAAGGGCTCCTCGTCTGTCTCATCGTCTATGGGGTCGCCATCCCTATCGGGGCACTTATTCCTCGGTCAGATCATACTGAGAATGAATATACATCGAGTTTCATCTATCTTATCGATAATGGGTTCCATGTAGAGATCTGTCTCCCTGCCGGGAGAGCTCCAGAGCTTATCACCTCTTCTATGGAAGAGGTGATCCCTAACTCAGCCGAACCATACATCTACTGTTTTGGTTGGGGTGATCGATATTTCTATCCGGGTACTCCGACGATATCGGACTTAGAACTCTTTCCCACATTAGAGGCTCTCTTTCTCCCAACTCCTGGAGCCATCGGTATCTCTTGGTATGGGAATCGTCTGATTGAAGGCGACCAAGTAAGGAAGATAGCGGTATCAGAAGAACAGGTGGATAGATTATACCAATTTCTCTTATCCTACTTGTATACTTCTCAAGTGAGAGATCTATCCTTGATCCCGTTAGACAATCAGAACATCTCATCAGGTTATGAGAAGATCCTCTTCTTTGAAGCTAAGGGAACCTACAGCCTCTTCTTTACCTGTAATAATTGGACGAACAAAGCCCTAAGGGCAGCTGGGATCCCAACCCATTTATGGACCCCTACCGTATGGGGAGTCGGGAATTGATCCTCTGACAAGTAAAAACCCGTTAATATGAGAAATTAACGGGTTAAGGAGGTTATAGAAAGAAGAGATTATCCCTTCACTGCTCCGGAGGTCATTCCACTGATAATCCTATCGTGGAGGAAGACGTATACTAGAATGGTCGGAATCATCGTTATGACGATAGCTGCTAGCATACTAGTATAATCGGTGACGAACTGACTTCGAAAGAATCGTATTCCTAACTGTAAGGTTCTTGAAGCCTCAGATGATGTCAGTAACATCGCATAGGTGAATTCATTCCAACAGTAGATGAAGATGAAGGTTCCCGCAGTGACTAGACCTGGTTTAGTCAGAGGGAATATTATTTTTGTAAACCTCTGAGCGAAACTACACCCATCAATAACAGCTGCCTCTTCAAGTTCGATCGGGATAGATCCCATGAATCCATGAATGAGATAGACTGAGATCGGGATATTGATCGCAGCATAGGTGATGATCAGCCCCAGGAGTGAATCATATACATGCAAAGTACTGACGATCTTAAAATACGGTACCATCAATGCGATGATAGGTATCAATACACCTGCCATCAATACATTAAGGATCAATTCATTGAATCTGAACTTCTCTCGAGAGATCGCGAAGGCTCCCATCGAAGATACGAAGATATTGACTGCAGTAGTACATACCGCTACGATCACTGAATTCAAGAACAATCGAGGTAATCCTGCCATCTGTGTAGCATTCACATAGTTCTGTATCTGCCAGACAGCAGGTAGCGAGAACGGTTGTGTCTCAAATTCAAAGTTGGTCTTGAATGATGAGATGATAAGCCAGATGATCGGGATCACGGTCATGAACAAGAACAACAGTATATAGAACCATTTTCCGATCTTTGCGATATAATCGACTGCAGTAAGTTTTTTAAAGCTATTACTACCCATGTTCACCCCCCCCTTACTGTGTTGAATCTAATGCATTATCACTTCTGGTGAACAACCATCTAATGAATGCGATCGTAGCGCCACCGAATATGATAAGGATCGAACCGATAGCATTCGCCTCTCCATAATTCAAAGCACCTAGATCTCGATAGAGTAGTATACCCATGACTGATGTAGAGTGAGCTGGCCCACCATTCGTCATCAAATATGTCGACTCAAAGTGTCTCATACCATATGCCAGAGCTAAGGTGGTCGTAGTGATCAGGATCCCTCTGAGCATCGGTATGGTAATATGACGTTCTTGTTGTAATATATTCGCGCCATCAATCTCTGCAGCTTCATAGAAGGTCTCTGAGATACCCATTCGAGAAGCAAGAATGACGATCATGAAATATCCTATATAGAATATCTGCTGAATGATGACCGCTGGGAATGCTGTTTCCATATTTCCGAGCCAATTTCTTGTCAGCCCTGAAAGACCTATTCCTTCTAGGAAACTATTCAAAACACCAAATTCAGCATTATAGATTGCCAACCACATCATAGCTAAAGCAACCTGAGATATAACATTCGGTAGAAAATATACAGTTCTGAAGCTCTTCCAGCCCTTAGGTTTTCTCGCAAGGATCATTGCCATACCAGCTGCCATAGGGATCTGGATAAAACCAAGGGCGAGTGCCCAGATAATATTATTTTTCAATGAGATTCTAAAAGTCTCATCACCGAACAGCTTGATATAGTTCTGTAGGCCGTTAAACTCCATAGCCCCTATACCATTCCATTTAGTGAAGCTCGTTACAAAGACAAACCCGAGAGGATATACGAAGTAGGTAACGAACAGTATTAGAACGGGGAGAAGGAAGAGTAAAATCTGCTTCCAATTCTTGTTTCGCATTATAACCACCTTTCTAAGAAGGCCCGGCAGAATGCCAGGCCTTCTTAAAAATCAAACAAATTCTATTATTTACTTACCAAAACTCTACTAGTTAGCTTTATCAGCAATCTGCTGCA
This sequence comes from uncultured Spirochaetales bacterium, assembly GCA_964564075.1. Classification (GTDB taxonomy): domain Bacteria; phylum Spirochaetota; class Spirochaetia; order CAKZLE01; family CAKZLE01; genus CAKZLE01. Next base: position 1,780 of record CAZLZY010000126.1, on the reverse strand, counting down.
AGAACTCTTCAGGAGTAGCTTTTCCTAATACCATCTTATCTAAAGCCTGTCCAAACTCTGCTACAACGTCTGTTGCAAAATTAGCCTGGAAGTGAGTATTGATGAAAGATGCATCATTGATAGCATTCATGAACTGACCCTGAAGCTGATCTACTTCTTCGCCATCTTCAATAGAATACTGAACAGCGAATAAGGAGCCTGCATCGATAGAGATTCTCTTAACATTCTCAGGTTTAGTCATCCATCTCATGAAAGCTACAACAGCCTCTTTCTTTCTTGGGTCATCTGTTGCACCTGCAGCCAAGTTTGACTGAGCAAATCCAATCTGTGCTCCACTGAATTCAGCACCTGGAGCTGAACTGATTACGGTTGCATCATATACAGCTGGGGCATCGCCTCTTACACGACCGATGTACCAAGGGCCATTGATGAACATTGCAGATCTGCCTGCAAGGAAGTGTCCACCAGAAACTCCAGCATCTCCACCAATAGCATCTTTTGAAGTGTTTCCATCTGAATACATCTTCAAAAGGATCTCAGCAGCCTGTACAAAAACAGGATCAGTGATATCTTTTTCCCATACATCGGTTCCACCGATTGCTGCAGCAATATGTGAGAACCAAAGCTGTGAGGTCCATGCATTCGTTCCACCGGTCATCTGGCTTGTTGGGATATAGCCTGCTGCTTTGATCTTGTCACAAGCAACAAAGAATTCATCATAGGTTGAAGGGATTTTATCAATACCAGCAGCATTGAAGATATCCATATTGTACCAGATTGGTGTTACTGCGATCTCAAAAGGAACTGATTTAGTTTGTCCATCAATAGTAGCCCCTGCAATAGTACCAGATGCAAAACTATCGCCCCAGTCACTATCAAGATCATCTGAGAAATCCATCAAAAGATCACCTTCATAGAAAGCGAATGATGTTGGATCTGGATTGAAAACGAACAGATCAGGAACAACACCTGCAGCAATCTGTGAGTTAAGTTTATTTCTATACGCATCATAATCAGGGTTAGCTTCAATATTTACTTGATATTTTCCATCATATAATACATTGAATTCATCAACTAATGCTGCTACCATTGGTGCTTTTGAATCTTCACCTACCCAGATTGTTGGCCATTTTAATACTACTTCACCATCAGCTTCCTGCTGTCCACCAGCCCAAATAACACTTGGCATAATAAGCATTATTAATGCTATGCCCAATAAGATCTTTTTTGTCCTCATAAAAAACTCTCCTTTTTTATTTTTACTTACACTAAGTAAGTAAAGCATAGTAATATTCAGTTGTCAACGCTTTTCTTGAAACATTGTCGTTGATCAGCGATAATGTCATAGGATAAGTCCTCAGGGAAAATGTCACTCTTCTAGATAATAAAAACTATACTAGGAGGATGAGAAAAGATATGACGAAACAAGATGCACGGAAGGTAACGATTATTGAAGAACTGCTAGCAAAGAGGATTACTACAGATCAAGCAGCTCAACTATTAGATTTGAGTAAACGACAAGTATTACGTTTACAGTCCAGGGCACGCCAATGTGGAGTCATGGAGATCTTACATCAGAGTCGGGGCAAACGGCCTTCAAATGCCTTAAATGAGCTTCTCGTTCAACAAATTATTGATATCTATACTCAAGAACTTTTGGGGTATAACTTCTGCCATGCAACTGATGTGTTAGCTGAAGATAAAGGGATCTTTGTTTCGGTCAGTACCGTTTCACGATACTTGAAAGCTCATGGTTTTTCCTCTCCAAAAGCTAAACGGC
>CAZLZY010000125.1:0-6907 GCA_964564075.1 uncultured Spirochaetales bacterium | reverse complement strand
TGCCTCGGATATCCATCAAGAATTAGAGGGTCTTCCTATAGGGCCTTGGCTTTATGACTACCATATTAGTGTTTTATACAACGTTTTCTAGTCAATTTCTTTCGACTCTAACAAAGCTGAACATGCTTTATTATACCCAATGAACGGCACTTGGAAAAGTACCAACTTTCAACAGTATTTTAACGATGATGAGAAAAAATAACCCACGCGTTGTCCTTAGTGAAAGTCCCTTCCCATTAACTAGTAGAATTCTTTGGATGATTAGACAATTATGTATCTCCCATGAATGATAATAATCTCCCATATATCTTAATATATTGGGAGTTTATGCATAATCAGGATTTATTATGTATTTGGTACTCCTGCCATCTCCTTCCTTAAGAAGGTATCCCTCATCCTTGAGGTTCTTCAAAGCAGCTTCTACAGATGAGCTTCCTATACTGGGGCACTGTTCGAGAATCTCCCTCTTAGTAAAAAAACCAAGGCTTTCACTGACAGCATGCTTAACAATATCATAAGGAGAACTTTTCCGGTCGATTGAACCGATCCTACTCTCGAGATCCTTATAACAATTTAGGATAATACCCAAAAAATATTTGATAAAAGGTTTATAATCGTTATCATTTTCATGCCACTTATCTGAGATTATCCCAAGAACATCATAATAGGATTCTTTCGTCTTCTCTATTTTCTTTTCCACACTGATGTATCTGCCTACCATAAAGCCACTTTTATACAACAACAATGTGGTGACAAGTCGGCTCATACGCCCATTACCATCATTGAACGGATGGATACAGAGGAAATCGCATATGAAAATTGGAATCAGGAGGAGCGGATCAATAACCTGTTGGTTGAAAGCCTGATTAAAACTTGTACAAATAGATTCAAGAGCATCTGGAGTCTCATACGGTGCAAGAGGCGTAAATCTTGTTCCCGCAGAACCATCTTCATAGATCTCACTGATGTAATTCTGGGTATTCTTGAACCGGCCGCCAAATGATTTATCAGTGTAGGACAATAGGTCACGATGCAACTGCAGTATAACCTCCGACTTGAGCGGTATAAATTTGTAGCTTTCATGAATAGTATTAAGAATGTCTCGGTATCCGGCAATCTCCTTTTCATCTCGATTCTTTGGGGTTGTCTTCTCTTCAACCAACTGACGAACCCTCGCATTCGTTATCTTGATACCTTCAATCTTGTTCGAGCTATCAGTACTTTGAATCTTAGCTATTGCGATCAACCGTTCTAATTCGACAGGTTTCTGCCTCTGGTACAAATCCTGTTTCCCTTTATGTTCGTGGATTTGAGCTACAAAAGACATAATTTCATTATCCCACATACTCTCTTTCAGCTTCATATAATCAAATTCATGCATCTTCACCCTCCACGCTCTTTATTCTTTCTCCCATATATTACCATAGTATGGGATATAATCAATACTCATGGGAGAAAAAAACCGAATTCCTTTCAGTCAATTCAGCCATATGTTATACCATAAAATGCTTTTATCTCCCATGGGAAATATTTACATGGGATCTTGTTGAATTCTATGGGAGATAACTGGTAGGAGATGCTCCTCTTCATAACGGTAAAATGTCAGAAAATAACAGTTGCAATTGGATGTATTTGATATAATTTGAGAAGCCGGTTATTCTTGCTCGGTAAGAGTTAGTTAGACCGGCTTTTTTTATTATACAGATTATTGAACTGTATGCTTCGGATATCCATCAAGAATTTGAGTATCTTCCTATAGGGCCTTTACTTCATGACTACCATATTAGTGTTTTCTACAACGTTTTCTGGTCAATTTTTCCAACTCTAACAAAGCTGAATATGCTGTATTATCCTCAATGAACGGCGCATGGGAAAGCATCAGTTTTAAACAGTATATTAACGAGATGAGAAAAAATAACCCACGCGCTTAGTAGATTAGAAGTCGCTCTCCAAAGATTAAGTGTATTGTCACCAGATGTTGATTGAAAGTCATATTGCACCTTATGAAGAGTTTCAGAATCTCTATATTGAGGATATGAAACCCGGTAGGCTCGATGACAGGAAACTCTAGAAGCTTAGAAATGGGCTTGGTGATCAGGCGAGTCAATGCAGGGCTCAGGAGAAGAAAGGTCCGTGGTCTCAAGCAAAGCAAGGGGTTTTTTTACAGACATCCAGAGTAGAGATATTCTTTAAAAGCAACATGATCGTAGCATGGTATCAAATTATAAACAGAGTTTGTTTAATACCCGAAAGGCTAGCTTTACCAATATCATGAAAAATGGCAATATAATAATTATGTTTTGTTAAGGAATCTTATAATGGAAATTACACTTCTTGAACACGTCAATTTGCGAACAGTCAAAATAGAAAAACTAGAAAAGTGGTATACTGAAGTTCTCAATTTAAAATCTGGCTACAGACCTCCTTTTGGCAATGTAGGGTTGTGGATGTATGCCGGGGATATTCCTATAGTGCATCTTATCGAAGTGAGTGAAGAGGGGGAAAACGGCAATCCTTCAAACGAGCACTTCGCAATGAGGGCTTCTGGATTAAAATCATTTTTGGACAAATTGGATGAACTAAGAATCCCCTACTGGCATGTTAGGGTACCGGTATTGGACATTCTCCAAATCAATATAACCGATCCAGATGGTAATAATATACACATAGATTTTTCTTCTGAAGAAGCAGTAATGGCGGGTTATTAATTGTATCGGATAAGGTAATTACTCAACTCTTACTACAAGCAGGGTTAAACGGGACACTACCTGTCTTGACTGAGGGATTAACATAGATAGACTATATCCATTTGATGAAGATACAATAGAATCTATTAGCGCTTAAAGAGAGAATCGATACTAGTCAGCATAATAGTCGCTCAGATAATCTTAATAGGTTTTGTAAACGAATTTCCAAGCGGACAGAGATAAGGTGAATTCGTTAAAGCTTCCGGTTATCGGGGTGGGGGGGATGAGTCCCGTGCACATGGTGTATCGCTATGCTAAATCCTTTAATGAGGTCAGACCGATTTGCAAACTGAATAAAGTGGACTCTAAAGAGATAGGTGTCTACCAGAGGAGAAAGAAGTTAGATTAAGCATTCTAAACAGATATTCACCTTAATAATTCTATCTTTTAGTATTGATTAAGGGGCCCCGCATAAAACATTGCCAGCCAAACAAAGCGATACTATCGGGTATTGTGATACTATCCAAGCTTGAACACCCCTTAAACAGGTAACTATTAAAAAATCATGAGAATGATAAAATAGTTTCCTGATTATCGTTTTACTTTATGGGGAATATTATTTTTTACTCATGGCAACATTTCCTGCAATATTTAGCACATCCCATGTTCTTGCAAAAGGTGGGGCATAACAAAAGTCCCCTAAAGAAAGATCTTCAATGGTTCCCTTTAATTGTATAGCCATGGCAAGGGTGTTTAAGCGTAATACAGCTCCATTTTTCCCTGCAACCTCAGCTCCCACAATTCTATGAGTTGTTTCCTCATATATGACTTTTAATAAGATATCTTCTTGGCCGGGGTAGTAATTTGTTTGGTTTTTATCTTTTACAACTACTGATGCTGTTCCCCCTGTCTTGTCATTTACTCCAGTTCTGCCTACTTCTAAGTCGAATACCTTTACACAGGCAGATGAGAGGGAGCCAGGGTAGGCCCTTTGTTTTCCCACGATGTGTTCTCCGATTATTCTTCCAAGCTTATTAGCAGTGGTTGCTAGCGGTGAATAGATAGGTTGCTTAGTTCTCATATCTTGTACTGAAGCGCAATCTCCTCCTGCATAAATGTTGGGCAATGAACTTCTTCCAAAAAGTGTAATTAACCTTATGATAGCAAATCTTAGTGGTATTATTTGCGATGGTGCAAAAAAGACCTGTGCCTTAAAGATCTTTTCTTGCGTCAATGCTGCTTCATTGAGTGCAAAGTTAGCACTTAATGGAAACTCAATAAACGAAGGGATTGGCATCGTTGGTGGTGATGTCCCAACTACATTACACAACCTTGAAAAAATATGCATTGAAGGTATGGAAGAAACAGACAAGACTATACTTTCTATTATGCTAGATAGCCACTCTTAAAGGATTCTCAGTATATCGAGAACTGGCATAATAGAAATATTTAGCATAATATTGCCGTGGACTAGTCTAATTGATCTTGTCTAAAGATCCGAAAGGCTCCAAGGGGAAAGGGTTTAGTCGTTTCAGACTGTATTTTTGAAATACGGAGCAGGTTAAGGGGACCTATAAGGTGGACGGAAATTCAGAAAGCATAAGCTAATGCCTCCTTTCCTGTATGCTTTTTTTCCACAAAGATCCCTCCGTTGAAATAGTTCTCCAGGTGTCTGATATGCTGCGTCCTGTAATCAAGACCAAAATTCAATAGATTTAAGTGGACTCACGCCTCATCGGACTAGACCAGTATAAAAATGAATAAAGTAGACTGCTGTAGAGATAGGAGTCGACACCATGAGAAAGAAGTTTGATGAAGCATCCAAAACTTAAGTATACCGTAATAATTCTGAATTTTAGTATTGATTAAGAGGCCCAGTATAATGAGAGGCCCTCTCTGGTATGCCTATGAATGGGGAGATCTCGAGCATGATCCATTCAGACGTGTAAAGAACATTCCCTAAAAGCCAAAAGAGAATGGTATTACGACTATGGCATCCCCTTATTACCTTAACCCTGTGTCCAATAATGTATGCCATGTCCAGTTATACTCATTTCCACATGCATAAACATTTTCTGCAGCTTAGCACCGATGTCCATAGGGGTTCACATGTTCACTTCAAATACACTCTGACTCATACGAGAAGAGACCGATGCATGAGAAGTCTTTGGCGTTTCAATACGGAGTGCTTGTTGAATAAAGTCTCAGAACCTGCTAGAGTTTCCCGACAAAACATATCTTAAAGGGTTTTTAAAATTAATGAAACAACATAATAATCGTCTCTTTTCTATAAAGATTTCAAAACCAAGAAATCTAAAAAATGATTTTTTATCGGGACTTACTGTTTCCTTGGCTTTGGTTCCTGAAGCCATAGCCTTTGCCTTCATTCTTGGAATCGATCCAGTCATCGGGCTTTATGCCGCGTTTATCATGGGTCTGGTCACTGCTTTGATCGGCGGCCGTCCCGGTATGATCTCCGGTGCCACCGGAGCAGTCGCAGTGATCTTGGCTCCCCTGGTGAGAGAACAGGGTGACCTAGGGGGCCTGGACTCGGCGCTGGGGTATCTTTTTGCAGCTGTAGTGCTGATGGGGGTCCTTCAGGTACTGTTCGGGGTTCTCAAGCTGGGGAAATTCATCCGTCTGGTACCCCATCCTGTTATGCTCGGTTTTGTGAATGGACTGGCAATCGTCATATTTCGCTCGCAGTTTGAGATGTTTGAACTGAGTCATCACCTGCCTGCGCAGCAAAAGGTGCTGATCTGGATGGTTATGGGGATCTTGATCTTGTTGACCATGGCTATCAGCTATCTTATGCCTAAGATCACCAAGGCAGTCCCGGCAACCTTGACTGCTATGGTGGTGGTCAGCCTGATAAGTTTCATACTGAATCGTCTGGGTATTGTAGAAGTCACGACCGTGCTGGACTTTGTTCAGAGCAAGGATCCTACTAAGATGACCCTAGCAGCAGCTCTTCCTCGCTTCGCAATTCCCCATATTCCCTTTTCTCTGGAAGCCTTCAAAACCATCCTGCCATATTCTATTCTGGCAGCTTCTGTTGGACTGATTGAGTCTCTGATGACTCTTACCCTGTTGGACGAGCTGACTGAAACCCGTGGATTCGGTAATCAGGAATGTGTTGGTCAGGGGATCGCCAATATCTTGAATGGTTTTTTCGGCGGCATGGGAGGTTGCGCCATGATAGGTCAGAGTGTCATCAATATCAGAGCCGGCGGTCGGGGTCGAACCTCGGGTATAACCGCAGCAGTAGCTCTACTGGGATTTATCCTCTTCGGTGCCCCCCTGATCGAACAGATTCCGCTAGCAGCTCTGGTCGGGGTTATGTTCATGGTAGTTATCGGCACTTTCGAGTGGTCCAGTTTTCGCGTGATGAAGAGTATTCCCAGATCGGATGCCCTGATCATCGTGGTTGTATCGGTAATCACCGTGGTTACCAATCTAGCCGTAGCCGTGGCGGTGGGGATTATTTTTTCCGCTCTGGTCTTTGCCTGGGAAAAGGGAAAGAAGATGGAGGCCACTCCGTTTACTGATCAGTTCGGTTCCCGAATCTATCCGTTGGAAGGAGCCCTGTTCTTCGGGTCCGCCCAGTCATTCAAAGAACTGTTTGATTTTACTCATGATCCTCTCGATATCGTGATCGACTTTGATAAAGCTCATGTACACGACCACTCCGGGTTGGAAGCCATCAACTATGTAGCCGAGAAATACGGACAGCAGGGTAAAAAACTGCATTTACTGAATCTGAGTGATGAATGCTGGAAGCTGTTGAGAAAAGCGGAAAATGTTGTAGAGGTGACCATCATCGAAGGAGTTCATTATCAGCTGGCCGACGATCAGTTGGCCTGGCAGGGACTGCGTCTGAAAGAAAGACTGAAAAGGGCTAGGGCTGCTCAATAGCGTAGGGAGATCACTTCTACTAGATGGGTCTGCCGTCTTTGATGGTCTCAAGCCCCTAAAGATCCTTGCGTATGCTTAGATAGAGGCTTTTTATGGCTTCAGAGACTAGTGTCTGCAAGGACGTGGAAATTCGAGTCTTCTTTCGGGCAAGTATCTAAGTATTGCTTCTGCAATAATAATGGTGTAGAACTCCTGAAATTAGCTTCTTTTTAATGATTCCGTTCGTACTATGGGTTTTTGATTATTATTGTCCCTGGTGTCAACATTGGTGGAAAGATTTTCAGAGAAAGGAGTCATACTTATCT
>CAZLZY010000124.1:0-6926 GCA_964564075.1 uncultured Spirochaetales bacterium | reverse complement strand
TTTGTTAAACCAGGTGAGGAATACCCATTGAAGGATCTCTCCGTTTATATCATATGAATGATCTAGTATATCTACGAGAAACTTACCATAGACGTGGGGATAGAGGAATTTCGAAGGGATGAAAGCAGAATCGTTCATTTTGTAGCCTCGACTATAGATGTGATACTTAATAATACTAAGCATAAACTTAGTTTTACTGAATGTCAATTATTGAGAACTGATGCTACTCTTTGCCTATGGGATACTTACGCAAATGGGTTTCAGTGAATGTGAGATATTATCGTGAAAGACATGGCTTCTCTCAGGCTTTCTTAGCTGAAGCCTCAGAATTGACAGATGGTATGATCGCACAGGTGGAGAGTGGAAAGTCTACTCTTTCTATTGATAGTCTTGAAAGAGTCGCTACAGTTCTTCAAGTCTCCCCGTTCAATATCGTCATGAACCCTGAAGACCGAGAGAAGATCTATCGGGAGCTCATCGTTGATAGTTTCCTCAATGAGGTTAAGATCGTTTTCAATAAGACTCCTATCACAAAGAACTCAAATTCTCCCTCTGGAAAGTTAGAAGATTCAACAACAAAATAGATCTTCAATCACAGAAGAACTCTATCATACTCGACATCGCCTTATCTCTTGACGCTGAATCAGGATCATAGGGAATAAGGTGAGAGGCATCAGGCAGATGGAGTACCTTTGTATGAGCAGAAGTCCTAGTCACTAGAAGTTCTCCTACACTTTGGGGGACTGAGAGGTCCTTACCACCGGTAATCACTAAAAGCTCTCCCGAGACATCCTTCAATGCTCTATGGGCTCTTTTCTGTAGTAATCGTAGCTGATTGATCTGTTTCACATTCAGACAACCCCAGTACTCATTTCCTAAGAACTCATCATCATCAGGGTCTCTCTCATCAAAGAAGGGCACAGAGGGATCGGCTTTCCAAGGAATTGGGATCCGATGTTTGAACAGACGTAAGATCCCGACAAAAGGGAAGATCCAAGACTTGAGTTCAATGGCCGGAGCCAACAGGACCATCTTGCCAATAGAGAACTCTTCTGCTAATAGAAGCGCCAGAGTACCCCCCAGAGAGTGGCCTATCACCGATACCGTCTCATACCGATTACTCAAATCTATATAGGCCTCTCGAGCTGTCGTATACCAGTCGTTACCTGTTGATAGATCAAAGTCATCCTGATTAGTACCATGTCCGGGAAGTCGAGGAACATAGGCTGCAAAGCCTCTATTCGTAAGTAACCCTACCGGTAGAGCGAGCTCTCCAGCGTACCCCCCAAAACCATGAAGTCCTAGGACCGCATGGGTCGCATCAGAAGTGTGGATTGAGATTGGTAGTGCGCATCTTCTGATCTTGATCGTGTCCATGTGTCACCTCAACAGGTCAATTCGTTCAGCAGATCTATTCTGCTACTTACATGAGTCTTACCGTAGATGTTTGATATATGGTTATTCACCGTACTAGTTGAAATAGTGAGCTCCTGAGCTATCTCCTTGCTGATATATCCCTTCTGGATCAGAAGGATGATCTCTCTCTCCCTGCCGGTGATCCGGTAATCTACGATCTTCTTCTCATCTATTTCGATCTTTGCTACCTCCGGGATATACCTTACATAGTTGAATAGATAGACGAAGACTATCAGTGATATCCAAAAATAGTAGAGGGGGATCGTAGAGAGGCTCTCGAAGGAGATGAATAGATCGATCACGATAACAGGGATCATGAATGCAGATAGTATGAGGATAGCACTGCAGATCATCCTGACTTCTTGATCCTCGATACTCCGCAGGTTCTTTAGGATCACACCAAGACAGAAGATGAAATCACCAAAGAATATGAGGCTCATGAGTAAACGGATCGGAAGAGTATACCCTAGGATAGTTCCTAGGATCGTGAGTCCGATGAAACAGATACCCAATGAGAGGAAGATAGTCTTATAGGGGTTTCTCCAGGGATGACCTATCACCCAAGTAGTGAAATAGGGGATAAAATAGACAAGGAAGGCAATCGCTAGATAGAGCATCCATAGCGTGATGAGATTGAAGGCCGGAGAGAGCTCCCCGATCATCAATCCGGTAAAACTACGCAGTCCGAAGATAAGAAGAAGAAACGTGATAGCTATCTGAAATATGAGATAATACTTTGTCCAATCATAACTCTTCCGCAGATGAAACAGGATCGAGAGACAGAGGGTCATAGAACCTACAGAGAATGCTAAGATGTAAAGAACTAGATTTATTGTTGGCCAACTCATCCTTTGAGTATAGACACCAGTATCATGAAGGGTCAAGTAGTCTTTGTAGACCAATCAGGGTTTAGATGATAACCTGATCATATGACTAAAAGAACATCTTTAAGAATCCTATCACTTAGTGCTAGTATCGTATGTCAACTCTTGTTCGCTCTGTATATCACACCAAGATTCTCAATCCTCACTCAGGGGAATACCTTTCTCGATATCGCACCAATATGGGATCCACAGGTGATAGTCGAGTATATCGCTGGATTATCAATAGAGGCAAAGCAGGCATATGCATCTATGCAGATCGTTGACCTCTTCTACCCCATAGCCTATACCGGAGCACTTCTTGCCTTCGCCCCTAAAGAGAGAAAGATAAAGATACCGATATTCCTTGGCTTGATATGTGATTATTCTGAGAATCTTATGATTCATAGCATGTTGAACAGAGGCGCAGGTGATCTGATCCCTAGGATCTTACCCTACTGCACTGCGATCAAGTTCTCTATGATCGGGATGTCGATAGGGTTGATCATCATCTATGCATTGAGGAGACGCTGATCTTTAATATACTGTTGCTCTATCTTTTTGAACTCAACATGTAAGGACTGGGTCTTAGGAAACTCTTTTCCGATCGTCACTCCATCGATCATCGAGACCGGCATAGCACCCATACTAGTACTGGAGATGAAGAACTCATCAAAGAAGCCTGATCTTAACTCGAAATAGGAGGTATCAGTAAGCGCTATAGTCATTCCCAAAGCTTTAGCAGCCTCTAAGATATGTTTCCGTGTCACACCGGCCAAGACTCCAGTACCTGGAGTATAGAGGGCATTTCCCTGTATACCGAACACATTACTTCTCGTTCCTTCCATAGCCATCCCATGCCTGTCCACAAGAATAGCCTCGAACGAGCCCCTCTCCTGAGCCTCTCGTAGTGCAAGATAGTTTAAGAGAAGACAGTTGGATTTAACTTCAGGCTCGATACGTTCCCCTTCATAGGAGATCACAGAAACACCCTTCTCATACAAGTTCATCGGGTATTCCGGCAGCCCTTGAGAGAAAACGAACAGATAGGGATGATCTCCACCGACTAACTGGATACGAAGGGTCACATCTATGAGAGAATCTGTTTGTATGAGTGTATGAATCGCATCCGTAAGTGGAAGCTCTGAGAATTCATGTCTCATCCCAAGCTCCTTCGCAGAGGTGAAGAGCCGATCGATATGATCCTTGAGGAAGAGCGGGATACTCTCTGCGATCTTGATCGATTCATAGACACTGAAGTTGAAGAAGACCTCCCGAATAGTAAGCGGTAGGACCGCTTCTGATTCTGGTATGATACTATATCCACTTAGAGCGTGTTTGGGTTCTTCAAATACTATATTCATGAGTTTGTTTCCTAATGATCAATTTCTATCATTCTGAGGATCTCTCTAGGCTGACTACCCCTTGCAGGTCCGACGATCCCACGATCTTCCATCTCTTCGATCAATCTTGCAGCTCTATTATAACCGATCTTCAATCGTCTCTGGAGATATGAGGCTGACGCACTATTTCTACCGTATACGATCTTCAAGGCCTCATCCATGAGGGGGTCTCCAGTCGTTTCAAGGGATACACCTCCCTCTTCCACATCTTCATCATCCCAGAAGATCTCTTCGTCAAGATAATCGGGCTCCCCGTTATGCTTGACCTCTTCTACGATACGTTCGACCTCTTCGTCTGAGAGGAATGCTCCCTGAATACGGGCAAGACTTGGATCCCAGGAGGAGGAGAAGAGCATATCGCCTCTACCAAGAAGCTTCTCAGCTCCAGACTGATCGAGGATGATACGAGAATCAGTATTACTAGTTACCATGAAAGCGATCCTTGAAGGGATGTTCGCCTTGATGATACCCGTGATAACATTTGTTGAAGGTCTCTGTGTAGCGAGAACAAGATGGATACCGACAGCTCGAGCCATTGCTGCTAGCCGTGCAAGATATGTTTCCATCTCCTTCCCGGCAGTAGTCATCAGGTCAGCGAACTCATCGATGACTAGAACGATATAGGGAAGTTTCTCTTGTGCAAAAGCTTTTTCTTTGATTCGTTTGTTATAGGTCTTTATATCTCGAACATTCAAATGATCAAGCAGTTCATATCTTCTTTCCATCTCATGGATACAGTATTGTAATACTTTGATTGCCTTCTTCGAGTCAGTGATGACGGGGGTAAGAAGATGCGGGATATCATTATAGAGTTTCAACTCTACTATCTTTGGATCGACTAGCAACAGCCTGACATCCTTTGGAGACCGCCTGTAGAGGATAGAACTGATAAGAGCGTTCACACAGACTGATTTACCAGAGCCGGTAGCACCCGCAATCAGTAGATGTGGAGTCTTCGCAAGGTCTATGACCTGAGATTCTCCGGTGATATCCTTTCCAAGAACGATAGGGATCTCATAGTTCGATCGTTTGTCTACTTCAGCTAGCATCTCCCTGAAGGAGACGATAGAACGAATCTTATTAGGGACCTCGATACCAATAGCCTGTTTTCCAGGAATAGGAGCAACGATACGGACTCGAGATGCAGCGAGCTGTAAAGCGATGTTATCTGCGAGATTGGTGATAGCCTGTACTCGAATCCCAGGAGCTGGCAGAATCTCATACATCGTCACTACGGGGCCCTTCTGGATACCGGTTAGATCAGCTTCGATCTTGAACTCTCTAAGAGTCTTCATCAGGACCTCACCAGAGATCCTAGTCACATCATCGATATCTATTGAGATATCAGGATATGTATCCAATACATCTTCTGAGGGGTAGATATAACCTAACGCTCTGAAACCTGTCGAGAGGAGTTCTCTGCTAGGTATGTTCGCATTATCATCAATGGACGTCTGGATCTTGGTCAGACGACCTGCAATACTCGGTTGTTTACTATTCTCAAACCCAGAGTTCTCTGAAGGTATCTTCGGTATCACATGTTTCCCGATCTTAATACTCTCAGGTGTTGGGGCCTCAAGTTTGATCTCATGAAGCTTGCCATGTATCTGAATTGGCCGAGTCTGAACTCGCGCTTTAGGGACTAGGGGAACACCTTCTGGCTGTTCATCGGTAAGATCCACATCATCTAGAGTCCTCGCCGGTTCTTCTATAGCCTCTTCAACAAAAGTAGAGGACTTGACGGTGGAGAGGACCGGTAGATCAGGGATCTCAGGGAATGAGAGAGTCAGTTCGCTAAACTGATAATCATCATCTGATCCAACCTCGACTCTTTTGCGTGTAGCCTCTTTTTGCATTCTCTTCTCTTGAGCTATCTCTTCAGTGAGGCTGTTCTTTTGACTACCGAGTCCTCCAGAAATGGTTTTTTGTTCTTGGAGCACATAATTAGCACTATGGTTAGAACTTCCCCGTCCAAGCCAATTCAGGGCCCAGACAAAGAAGAGTATGACTTCTAGGATAAAGACGAAAAGGACGATCATTGATCCCGATTGTACACCGATCTTCTCTGCTATCCATCGATAAAGAGCTGTTTCACTAGGTCCAGTCTGCAAGTGCAAGAATCCTATGATCGTAGCGAAGGGTATCGCTGTGAAGGGATATAATGCTTGATACTGATGTTTATCATCGATATAGAGCGCTAAGAACCCGCAATAGAATAGATAAGCTGGGACAGCCCAAACAGACTGAAGGAATATGGTTCGAAGAAAGGAATCAAGCGTGGCTACGATACCCATGAGTGGGATCGTTGAAGATTGAGTATTGAGTATGAGAACAAGCAGTATCACTGTTGCCAGTAAAAAAAATAGAGTTGCATAAAAAATTCGTGATCCACTTCTATTCACAACTACCCCCTACTATGAAGACCTTATCGTTACTTATCAAATTCATCATATTATACCCATATCAGACCGATGACACCAAGAGGTATCAGATAGATACTGAATAAATAGAGTTTTCCTGACTTGATCAGCCAGAGAAGTAGTTTCAGACTCAATATACCAGTGATGCCCGATGCGAGACATCCAAAGGCGATAGCAGTCACATTCATCTGCGATGAGAGAGATCCGCTCTCCCCGATCTTTAAGACAAAAGCCCCAATGATCGCAGGGATCGACATGAGGAAGGAGAGTTCCCCAGCCTTCTCTCGATCGATGCCACCCCAAAGAGCAGCCGTGATCGTGATACCTGAACGAGATATCCCGGGGAGAGTCCCAATTCCTTGGGCGATACCTACAAGTACCCCATTTCGGGCTTTAGGAGTCTGATTCTCTGATCTCTTCACGAACTTCGTAGAGATCAGCAGGATACCGGTCAGGATGAACAACACTGATACTGATGTGGTGGTATGTAATGATTCATAGGTATTTAGGATATATCCGATGATAACGGTAAAGACGGTAGCGATGATGATCACCCAGGTGAGTCTGAGGTAGTACGTATCCTCTTCGACCATACACCCTTTCATTCCATGCCAGAGAGCTCTCAGGATAGACCCTATCTGTTTTCGAAAGAATCCCATGACAACGATAAGTGTCGCTACATGAAGGAGTACATCATAGAGAAGAGATACCTCTTCCATAGCTAAGAATTGTTTCGTAAGTAGAAGATGTCCAGAACTTGAGACAGGAAGAAACTCTGTTACACCATGTTTCACTCCCAAGAGAATCGCGTTGAATATTTCCATATT
>CAZLZY010000123.1:0-6984 GCA_964564075.1 uncultured Spirochaetales bacterium | reverse complement strand
GCCGTATGGATGTACATGCTGAGCTCCTTAACTATGCAGCGCTCTATTCCGGTAAAAAACTCATCAGTTTGATCACTCTATTCGCACCGAGAAAGGATGAGGTTGAACTATCGGCGCTGACACACCCTGACCATCGGAACAGGGGGTATTTCAACAGATTATTTATCCTGATAGCTACGATCTTACGATCATATTCCTATCAGTCGATTCTTCTTGTAACAAGTGATTCTGTTCCTTCTGCTTTTGACCTTCCAGAACATTATGGTCTCACAAGGGATTTTAGCGAATATCTCTTGGTCTATGATAAGAATAAAGAGATCGTAGAGGTCCCTGAAAAAGCTGATCTTTCACTTAGATTAGCTGTATCGGGAGATAAAGAGATGATCATTAGGATGAACTCGATGATCTTTCCTACTGATGCAGAGAATACTGAACATATCATCGAAAGTACATTGAAAGATGAAACTAAGCATATGTATATTATGTTCGAGGGTAATACTCCGATAGGGACCTGTGCAACAGCACTTGATCAAGATATCTACCTCTACAGCCTTGGTATCATACCCGCATTACAGGGGAGGGGATATGGAAAGCTCCTTATCAAGATGGTCTTAGGGAAGCTCAAGGAGAGAGAAGAACGAATACTCTTAGAGGCTGATAGCAAGAACTCCTCTGCTTTGAAGCTCTATCAGTCTAGCGGGTTCTCAATCTCTATAGAGAGCAATTACTTTCGCCTACCACTTTAGGAGGTCCAATGATGTTCACTACTACGATGAATTATTCCATCAAACCTGAAAGACAGGAAGATTTCTGCACCTATTGGAACGAAGAGGTCTTGTCCCCTGCAAAAGGGCAGCCTGGGCTGGTTCGTATGATGTTATTAGAATCAAACACTGTAGTGATGGCGCTAGGCGTCTGGAAAGATAGATCTTATGCTGAGGATTTTATGAAGACTGGTGTATTCAAAGATCTCATGGCACATATAGCAGATTGGTTGACCGAGGATCCAAAACCATTGACTTGGGATATGAACTACTTCATCTAAAAAATACAGCTCAGCCATTACCTTGAACAGCTGAGCTCTCTTATGACATCATCTCATCATGAATCATTTCTCATCGATAGCATGTAACGCCATATCTCCGAATTTGATCCATCCCTTCTTTCTCATGAACTCACTGATGATCAGTGTTAATACAGCAGGTAGGATGATATGAAGTAATAGGGTTGGGATCAAGGCAGATCGTCCCATGACCTCTATCGTAGCGAACTGTCCGACAAGACCACTCGTTCCCATTCCAGCCCCGATCTTATTATTCTCCATCTTGAATACCATAGTAGCGATTGGCCCGAGGATCGCTGACGCGATGATCGGCGGTATCCATATCTTTGGGTTCTTGATGATGTTCGGGATCTGGATCATAGAGGTGCCTAGACCTTGACTGATCAGTCCTCCGATCTTGTTCTCTCGGTAACTTGCAACCGCGAAACCGACCATCTGACAGGCACATCCTACCGTCGATGCACCAGCTGCAAGACCACTCAATCCAAGTGATATCGCAATAGCTGCACTACTGATCGGTAAGGTTAGGATCATACCCATGGAAACTGCTATGAGAGCTCCCATCGGAAGTGGGTAGAGCGTAGTGAGGTAATTGATGAAGGAGCCGATAGCTCCCATCATAGCTGCTACAGCAGGTCCTACTATGATCCCGGCAAGACCACCGATGATGATCGTAGATGCTGGGACTAAGATGATATCGACTTTTGTCTTACCCGAGATGAGCTTTGCGAACTCAGCACCGACCAAAGCGGCTATGAGTGCCCCTACCGGTTCTCCGATAGCCAGAGTAACTAATCCTGTATCCTGAAAGACCACTGTCCCTGCACCGATCGCTCCGGTGATGATCGAGGCGAAGATCCCTAGAGGGGAGGCGTGGACTGCAAAAGCGACCCCTGCACCGATAGCAGGTCCCATCATGTATTGTGCGATCTGGCCAAATGAGGCCAGTGCTTCTATTCCTGTATAGTTCCCTATCTGTTTTAAGATCAGTCCTATGATAAGTGAAGCAAACAGTCCCTGTGCCATCCCATTGAGCACTTTGATGATGTACTGTTTTACCTGTCCTTTCTGTTTTGTCATAACTCCCCCTGTTGCTGTTATATGATACAGATTGTCATAGATTTTACAATAGGAAGGCGCTAGGGGCAAGGGTAAATGATGTTAGTCTCTTATACTGAATCACTTTGGAGGAGGGGCTGCTGGTTTACCGGGAAGCCAGAAATATATTTCTAACACGTGATAAATGATGATATAATAGTTAAGAATTTGATAGGATGATAAGAATCGCATAAGATTCGCCCTATGTACTATAGAATAAAGGAGTGTTCATGGCAGTTGCAAACGTTAATAAGAGTTCACATGTGATATGTTTCAATGGAGGAAGTTCCTCAATAAAGGTAGCAGTCAAAGAGGTCTCAGGTAGTGAAGTCCTCTCTATAGCTGATTTCAATTGTCAGGGTCTTGGTACGCCAAGTGGATATGTGGATGTAGTTGTCAAGGGAAAGAAGGATCGCTTTGAGATGGTCATGGATGACCATAGCTCAGCATTGCATGCAATCACTAAGATCATCTCAACAGATTTTCCTGATCTGAGTATCGTTGCAGTCGGACATCGAGTCGTTCATGGGGGAACCTATTTTACCGGATCCACGTTAATAGATGGTATCGATGGTAAGGTTCAAGATGAGATCCTGAAACTTTCAGCACTAGCACCTCTTCATAATCCAGCCAACCATCAGATCATCATCGCCGCTCTCAAAGATGATGTGTTTGGGAAAGTCCCTAATGTCGCAGTATTTGATACCCAGTTCCATGCGAACATGCCTAAATATGCACAATATTATGCAGTCCCCAAGGAGTGGATCAAGGATTATAGTATCCTAAGATATGGATTTCATGGGACCTCCTATGAATATATCACCGGAAGGTTCGCAGAACTCACTTCTATCGCACGAGAGGCCTGTAATATCGTAGTAGCACATCTTGGTAACGGATGTTCTATGGCTAAGATCCAGAAGGGTGTGGGTGTTGATACCTCAATGGGTGTCACGCCTCTAGCAGGACTTGTCATGGGTACGAGAAGTGGTGATGTTGATCCAGGGATGTTAGAACTCATGGCTGAGAAACTCGATGTTGATGTCAAAGAGATCGTAAGGATCCTCAATCGTGAATCTGGAGCCTGGGGACTCTATGGAAAGGGTACCAAAGAGATCTATCAGATACGAGAAGCTGCTCAGAAAGGTGATACCGATGCAGAACTAGTCCTTGATGTCATTGCGTATAGAGTCGCAAAGTATTTCAGTGAGTATCTCGGGACCATGGAAGAACCTCAAGGTATCGTTTTTACCGGTGGTGTGGGAGAGAATGAAGGATATGTCAGAAGAAAGGTTCTCGAGTTCATGAAGATGTTCAAATGGGATATCGATGAAGAGACGATCCTTTCGAGAAATGAAGAGGCCGTAGTAGCTCAGAGTACTTTGATGCCAGGCTTGAAAGCTTGGGTCATCCCTACTGATGAAGAGAGAGTCTTTGCGCTTGAAGCGATGAAATTCTGTAAATAGTTTACGAATAGTCTGATAAAAAGGTGATACCTCTTAGGAGCTATCACCTTTTTTTATCTCCGAGTCTCTTTACGTGCATCACTGACGTTTGGCATCGATTCCTTCTGTTTTTTAGGATATTCAAGAACATGATAGGATATGGACCTCAACGATATAGAAAGATGGAGAAGGGATAGAAATAGGATTATTCTATGGATTGAACAGCTGTTTTTCGTTAGAATGACCATAGCTTTTTATCTTAGGAGATATATATGCATAAGGTAGTTGCGATCAACAGCAGTCCAAGGAAGAATGGTAATACTGCTGCGATGATAGATACCATCTTCTCAGTACTCGACGAGCGACCTGATATAACCTGTGAGACTGTCCATATCGGCGGGAGATCTTTTCATGGGTGTAGGGGATGTTATCTTTGTAAGAAGAATCAAGATCAGAAATGTATCATCACAGATGACTATGTCAATGATTGCATAGCGAAGATGGTCGATGCTGATGTCATCATATTAGGTTCTCCGACCTACTATTCTACTTTGACCTCAGAGATGAAAGCACTGATCGATCGAGCAGGGACGGTCACTCGAGGTAATGGGAATCTTCTTGAGCACAAGATAGGGGTGGCTCTTTCCCCGGTCAGAAGAGCTGGTGGGATGAATACCATCCAGACGATGAATAACCTCTTCTTGCTCAGTAATATGATAATCCCTGGCTCTACCTATTGGAATATGGCTCTAGCTCGAAACGTAGGAGACTTAGCATCAGATGAAGAGGGAATAGCTACTATGAAGAATCTAGGTGAACAGATCCTTTGGTTGCTTGATAGGATCGCATAGATGAAAAGAATCCGGTTCACGGTACCTGAAACAGCTGGAGATCTTTCTGGGGAGTTGAAGAATATAGTCTCTACTACTTCAGGAGGACGATTCAGTAGAAAAGCTGAATCTTTGCTTCAGGAGATCGTTCCATCAAAACGAACATACTTGACCTCATCTGGTTCTCATGCACTGGAGTTCGCTAGCGCTATCTTTGATATCGGAGTAGGAGATGAGGTGATCATGCCCTCCTATACCTACTATTCAACGGCAAATGCCTGTATGAACCGTGGAGCTTCAGTTATCTTTGTCGATATTGATCCTACCACTATGGCGATGGATGCCTCGTTAGTAGAGTCTGCCGTGACACCTAAGACAAAAGCTATCTTAGCAGTCCATTATGGAGGAGTCTCCTCTGATATGGGTCTGCTCCTGAGACTTTGTGAGAAATATGAGCTCGTCCTGATCGAAGATGCTGCACAGTCTCTCGGAGCCTTCTATCAGGAAAGAGCTCTGGGTACTATCGGAGATGCAGGTTGTATAAGTTTCCATTCAACAAAGAATATCACATCAGGTGGGGAAGGTGGTGTCTTACTGCTTGGTGATGAGACGAAGATCTCCTATGCAGATATGATCTCCCAGCATGGGACGGATCGACTTGAGTACCTACGAGAGCAGAAGGATTCCTATACCTGGCATTCTCTAGGTTCCTCCTACATCATGAATGAGATAACTTGTGCGAGTCTGTATACTCAATTGAAGAGTTTTAACGAGCTACAGGAGAGGCGCAAGGCTATTTGGAATCGATATCGAAGCAGGTTAGCCTCTCTCAAGGAGCGAGGTTGTATAGACTGGCAGAGGATCCCTCAATGGAATACTCATAATAGTCATCTCTTCTACATCCTCTGTAAGGATCTGAAACAGAGATCTGAACTACAAGCTTTTCTGATGAGCTCTGAGATCGAGAGTGCGACTCATTATATACCTCTTCATACGACCCCCTTCGGCAAAGAGCATACAACTTTCAATGGTGATGATGTCTATACGACAGCTACGAGTAATCGTCTGCTCAGGTTACCTATGCATACTCAACTGACCGATGCCGATGTTGAACGAGTCTGTGATACGATTGGTTCGTTCTATGGAGTATATCTTGGATAAGAGACCAACGATAAGTGTAGTAGTACCAGTCTACTGTGCCCAGTCATATCTTGAAGAGTCCCATGATCGAATGACCCGCTTCCTTACAGGCTTCAGTTCTGTATGGGAGATCATCTATGTTGATGACTTTAGTACCGATTCGAGTTGGGAATACCTCAAGAGATTCAGTAGTGAGAGAGAGAACTGTAAGTGTATCAGGTTGAAAGACAATGTCGGCCAACAGATGGCAACCTTCTGCGGTCTTCATCATACATCCTATGATTATGTGGTTACGATCGATGATGATGGACAATATTGTCCTGATCATATAGCAGATATATACGGGGAGCTAACTCTGAGGTCATTGGATTGTGTGTATGGTATACCGATCATTCGTAGCCGTAACCTGATACGGAGATTGGGTACGTTCATCACCGATAGGAGCCTTACCCGTATAACGGGGAAACAGAAACAGGTCAAAGTCAGTAGCTTCAGGATCCTGAGAGGAGCTTTCGTAGCACAGATCCTGACCTGTGAGTCAGAAACCATCTATCTCTCAGTAGAGATCCTCACTCGTAGTACTCTCATCGGGAATCATCCCATCACTCTGTGCCATGAGGAGCGAGCTTCGCGATATACCTTCAGGCGTTTGATGAGAGCTTATCTTTCGGTTCATCGTCACAAACCGTCCCAAAG
This sequence comes from uncultured Spirochaetales bacterium, assembly GCA_964564075.1. Taxonomy (GTDB): domain Bacteria; phylum Spirochaetota; class Spirochaetia; order CAKZLE01; family CAKZLE01; genus CAKZLE01. The sequence continues at coordinate 715 of CAZLZY010000123.1, read as the reverse complement.
CTCAAAGAAACCTCGCTATACCATTGAGAAGAGTATGAATATTGATAAGGAGATCGTATGAGAGTACATGTCCTAGGTGGTGGCTCAGCTCAGCTAAATATCATAAGAAGACTTAAGAATACCGGGAAGACCGTTATCGTATCTGATTATCTTCAGGATGCTCCTGGTAAAGCCTATGCCCATTATACGAGTATGGTCAGCACCTTTGACTGTAAAGGAATAGAGCGTATAACGAACTGGTATGAAGCAGATGGGATCCTTACTCTGGGAACAGACCAACCGGTGCTCACCGCAGCCCTGACAGCTAATAGGTTGGGATTACCCTCGGTCTTGACGGATGACCAGGCATTACTGGTTACCCACAAGAGAATGATGAAGACTCACTTCAGGAAGAATGAGATCCCAACAGTCTCTTGGGTATGTGTCTCAAAGGGTTTTGACTCCATGGAACTTGATGCGCTCTCACCTCCCTATGTGATGAAGCCTTTAGATAGTCAGGGGCAAAGAGGGATTTTCAAGGTCGATACGATCGATGAGATCAGGAGTTACCTAGATACGACCTTATCGTATTCTCGAGATGCTCAGGTTCTGATCGAACAATACTATCCTCATGATGAGTTGACCGTAAGCGGCTGGATCCATGAAGGGAAACTGACCGTATTGACCATTACCGATAGGATCACTCAAGATACTCCTCCCTCGATTGGTGTCTGTT
>CAZLZY010000122.1:0-7015 GCA_964564075.1 uncultured Spirochaetales bacterium | reverse complement strand
CCGGGATCATCAAAACATTAGATTTATTAAAACCAATTTATAGGGAAACTGCTAGATACGGACATTTTGGCAGAAAAGAGTTCACCTGGGAACAGCTCAACAGATTGGATGAGTTCAAACGGGCATTCTAAGCTAGTACGTCTATACAAAAAGGCCTGAATTTGAGTTCAGGTCTTTTTGTAAATCTAAGAAGGATGGGAGAACCAGATAATATATATTCTGCTTCACTAGAAGATAGGTAGAAACGTGTAATAACCTTCCTTGTTATCATACATGAGCCCACACTCCACTTTATACGTGTGAGTCGTATCTCCATTCAAAAAGGTCCCCCATGCAGTGACCTACGGTTTATCACTTTGCTCATCATGTATGCTATCTAGAGATAAGATGAGCTTTCAGTTCCTGTATCTTCTCATTACTGAACTGAGCACCAACTTGATCGATGATCTCCCCTGCTAGATAGGATGCCATATTCCCTGATTCTTCAATAGATTCTCCAGAGCTCATCCCATAGAGGAATCCTGCAGCATAGTTATCACCTGCACCGGTCGTATCAACCGGATCTCCACCTTGAACTGGTATCGAAACGATCTTTCTATGATCATTCACAAATGATCCAAGTTTACCATTCTTCACGATCGATAGAGCACAGATCTTTCCCATACTCTTGGCACATTCATATGCATCATAATTATTGAAGAGGATACGAGCCTCCTCCTTATTAGCGAAGACGATATCGGCATAGTCTTTGATGATCGAGATGAAAGCTTCTCTATTCCTGCTCACAGCAAAAGGATCTGCGATATCAAACGAGATCTTCACGCCAGATGCTTTAGCTATCTCAAGGCCCTTATGTATGGCTCTCTTCTGTGGCTCTGTATCCCACATATATCCGGTAAAATGGAAAAAAGCTGCCTTCTTCAAGGTCTCTACAGCTAGGTCCTCAGGACCGAATAGTCTATTCGCACCAAGATATGTGTTCATAGTCCTTTCAGAGTCTGGTGTGATCAGTATGATACTAGAACCTGTTGGTGAAGAGGATACTCTTAACTCATCTAACGCATTACTTTCAGTCAAGGTCTTTCGGTAGATCGGACCATACTTATCAGACCCTATCATCCCACCAAGTGCACTAGGGATACCTAGGGCACTTAAGGTTATGATGGTATTGGGACAGGAACCACCACTACTATAGGTGGTCTCTTTTTCACCAATGAACTCAATGAGTTCCATCCGTTTAGCTTCATCTATAAGATGCATAGTCCCTTTATGAATACCTAGATATGATAGGTCTTCGTCTGTGACTGGAACAATAATATCTATGAGTGGATTCCCTACTCCGTAAATGACTGCTTGCATATACCTATACTAGCGGTATTTTAATCGAAATACAAGTTAATGGTTCTCTGCATGAAACTCTTAGCATCAGATTCCATAGCAGCGATTCGTTCTTCTTTTGTGTGATGTGATGTGAGATAATCAGAAGGATACATGGGTTTTCCTATGATCATGATGATCTTTGGGGCTGGCCAGAATCTTCTCTTCTTCTGAATCTCAACAATGGGTAGTATAGGGATCTCAAAGAAAGCTGCAAGGGAGAAGGCTCCTTTCTGAAATGGCTGTAGCTCTTTATTACGTATGAGCATCTCGCCTTCTGGGAATATATGGAGGTATCGATTCGTATTCTTCAGTATTGAACCAAGGACCTTCACGATCCTTCCGGGATGCTTTTGGGGGATTGGAAGACCCCCTAAGGCTCTGATGAACAGAGAGAAGAATTTGCTACTAGTAAAAGTCTTCTCCATCCCAGTGAAATAGGTTCTACGTGGCCATATGGCCTGTGCAGCAAATCCTGGGTCAAGATAATGGAGATGATTTGAGATTAGGATTCCCTGTTTCATTGATGTAAGATTCTCTTTTCCCTCAACTTTTAATTGGTAGATCAATAGGTATGCGATCGTCTGAACACAGAAGACAATAAAGAAGAGAATCCCAGAGAAGATCTTAAAGAGAGGAGATGTATTGAGGATAGTTATTTCACTATTCTGTTTTTCCATACATACCCCTTTCCTGTTACGGTGATATAGCAGCCATAGAGAAACATAACCACTACTAACGTCATCGTTGGTGTGAATAGCAAGATCGTCTTTAGTGAGTACCGTAAGAAGACCATAGTCTGCATCCAAGCAAGGAGAAAGAGAACTACACCAAGAAGGATAGGGGTCAGGACAAGACTACTGAAAATAAGCTGATAGATCAGTATGAACGTAGGAGCTATCATACCTGCAATGATGATCGGTACGGCAAATAGGGGTAAGATGATCTTCTTGTCAAAGAAATCAATGACACTTCTTGTTATCCCTACTAGGGCAGAAGAGAAGGAATCAAACATATTACAGGATACGATAGAACCCAAATCAAGGAATATCTGATGATATCCATGAGCCAAGAGGTTCCTTGCTAGATGGATATCATCGGTTATTGAATCTTTTATCGGATCAAATCCGCCGATATCATGAAAGCAAGATGAGCGTATGAAGATATATTGTCCTATCGCTAGCCCAAATAGTGGATTCGTAGTTTTTTTTAGGATCCATAGAGGATTGATGAACAGGATATTGAAGTGCATGGCCGTCACCACAGCTAGACTGGAGAGCGATGGAGCAATCTGTTTTGGATAACCTGAGAGCATATCTGTATGATGATAGAGTATATTCGTATAGGCAAAAGAAATACTATCAAAGGAATGAATGGTATCGGCATCGGTAAGCAGGTAATACTCCCCTTTTGCCTGTTCAGAGAGCTGCTTCAATGCAAAATTCTTGCCATTCCATCCTAAGGGGAGAGGATCCCCCTTAATAGTTTTGATCCTGCTGTCCCTACGAGCATATGAACTGATAATGTCCCAGGTACTATCTTTAGAATGGTCATCGAGTACGAGGATCTCTATATTGGTATAGGATTGAGAACATACAGACCTGAGACAGGCTCCAATCGATGCTTCTTCGTCTCTTGCCGGAATAAGCACTGATATGAGCGGTCCTTCTGTGGCCTCTGCTTTTCTTGTATTTCGGTACATGAAAAGGATATTCAGTGATGAGAAGATAAGTGCATAAAGACCTATTATTATGATTATGAGTGAATATATATCCCACATGATAATAATAGCTTAACTAATAGAGTTTATGAGGTCAATCATAATTCAGCGATTAGACTCTGTATATATGAGTTATGAGGATATATTTCAAGAGATCGCAGATAATAGGTCAAAGCGATATCCTTATGTTTCAATTTTGATTCGATCATTCCTAAACAGGAATAGACCGTGTACTCATCTACTTCTAGCAATGGATCCTCCAATATCTCAAGCAATAAGGTTCGCGCTTTCTTGACACTCCCGCCAAAGAGCGGAGGCGTATAGATAAGTTGATTACATCTCAGGAGGATGGATCTAGGATTATCTTGGTCTAGATCCCATACTTCATGAGTAAGATTATTTGATCTCATCCCATAAGAAAACAGATATTTTCCCTGATCTATAAGATAATATGAGCCATTGAGCTCACCTTTAACAAGCAAGAACTCTATATCTCTATCACCTTCGGGTATTTGTGATAAGACTACGAGACCTCTTTGTAAGATAGCTTCTGCCCTTTCAAGATCCTTACAATAATCCTCTAAGATCAGGTGTTTTGCCAAGATCATCTCTGCACGAACCACTGCTAAGGACTTCGCAGTTGCTGAATACTCTGAACCAGTGATCTCTCTCTTTAGTTCTTTCAGTTGAGATTCAATATCTTTGAGAGGTCTTACATTATAGATAGTACTAAAGAACAGAGCATATGATTGAGAACTGTAGATTTCCTGTATCTCACTTTCTGGATAAGGACCAGCGAAGAGAGAGAAGGTAGAGCATATCAAGAGGATAAGGGTGAACAAGATAAGTCTAATCGATAGAGGTCTTCTTTCCATACTTCGATTATATAGTATGAGACAATAGGAATGTAAGACTTTTTGATTGTGATTACGATATATGGCAGGTGACCAGTTTAAGAGGTGTAAAAAGAGCGGCAAGAATCCATACCATAAGATAAAAGAATCAATTTGAACAAACTTCTTGAATCACGAACCAATAGCAAGTAGAGTAGAAATATGGGATCATATTGTATATCAGGCGGACATACATTATCTGGGAGTATCACAGCAAGCGGTAATAAGAATGCTGCATTACCCTGTATCGCAGCAACGCTCCTTTCTGATGAGAGGATAGTCCTAAGAAATATCCCCGAGATCGAAGATGTTAAGAGCATGATACAGATCCTTGAAGAGATAGGTTCGGCTGTAGAACATCTTGGAAAGGGAGTCTACAGTTTTCAGACTCAGGATATACAAGGCTCTATCAGTCCAGAACTCGCTGACCGAATACGTGCGTCTATACTATTCGCAGGACCTCTGTTGAGTAGGGTCGGTTATGTGCGACTTGCTCCTCCCGGGGGAGATGTCATCGGATTGAGAAGATTAGACACACACTTCCTAGCCTTCGAAGCTTTAGGAGGCGTCTCCTATATCGATGAAGAACAATTCATCACGATCTCTGCTGATAGACTTACAGGGAATACCATCTTCTTAGATGAAGCATCAGTCACAGCAACTGAGAATGCTATCATGGTCTCGGTATTGACTCAAGGTGAGACCTGTATAAAGAATGCTGCAAGTGAGCCTCATATTCAGGACTTGTGTTACCTTCTTGAATCGATGGGTGCAAAGATAGCTGGGATAGGCTCGAACCTATTACGCATCACCGGTGTGAAAAGACTTCATGAAGCAGAATATCAGATAGGTTCTGATTATATGGAGATTGGATCCTTCATTGGGTTAGCAGCTGCTACGAAGGGTGATATCGAGATCAAGAATATACAATCTGAACAGCTTCCAATGATAAGACTTGGATATAAAAAACTCGGTATTACATGGGAAACTAGTGGCTCCTCTATTTACGTACCAAACAAACAGGAAAGAACTATCTTACAGGATGTAAGCGGGATGATGGCTAAACTCGATGATGCTCCCTGGCCAGGATTCCCTGCGGATCTCTTGAGTATCATAACCGTTGTGGCAACACAGATGAAGGGTACGCTACTTGTACATGAGAAGATGTTCGAATCACGAATGTACTTCGTCGATATGCTTATAAGGATGGGGGCTAACATCGTTTTATGCGACCCTCACAGAGCTGTGATCTCAGGTCCCTCCTCGCTTCGGGGAGCACTGGTAACCTCCCCTGATGTAAGAGCTGGAATGTCCTTAGTCATCGCTGCTATCTCTGCAAAGGGAGATAGTGAAATACAAAATGTATATCAGATAGAACGTGGGTACGAAAACCTCTGTGAAAAACTCCAATCGATTGGTGCTGATATCATAAAGAAAAACAACTGATTATTGGGTTCTAAGGCCTTTATTCCACGACTTCAGGGACTTTTTCACAAGTTATCCACAGGTTATTAAGGGCCTGTAGAAAAATGTCTTTGGTAATTTATGTCAAGACTTTTCAAGCAAGTTTTTTCAAAAATAATAGTATAGATTTAACTATATGCATTAAAAGGAATTAATAATGTTTCCTTAACGTATGTATTCACCAAGGAATAATATTCTTATAATTCCTTGATTATTTTTAAATCTACTAAAGTTCTTCACAAGTTATCCACAAGTTATCATTTTTTTTGGTTATGCTCATAGAGCTTAATCATTCGATAGCCAAATCCACGGTCTGCAGTGATGATTTCGTCTTCAATCTCAAGTAATACTTTTAATTTATTCCGTAGTTTAGATATGGTCATATCAAGAGATCTGCTTGAGTCTTTCATTTTCTTTGGTGCGACCGATGAAAGCATCTCGCGAGAGATGACATTCCCCTCTGCGTTTACGAAGAAGGTCATATATAAGAATTCAGTCTTTGAGATGGGAAGAGTCTTTCCCTGATAGAATATATGACTGAAAGAGAAGTTGAAGAACTTATCTGACTTAAAACAGAATGAACGTAATGAGTTCTTATAGATTCGTGCAACAAGCTCTTCCCCGACTAACGGATAGAGTACGAAGTCATTCACTCCGAAGGCTAAGGTTAGACGAATCTGATCTAGAGACCCACATGTGATTATAGGGAAATGACAACAAAGTAGTGTCTCTCTTGGTATTTCTGCTAGAGTTCTACTCGGTAATATGTTCATATCACAGATCAACTCAGGATTGAAGTTATCATTGAATTGAAGGTGAAGATCTTTATGAACAGAGAGGGCTTCCTGTATTGCTGATTGTTCTTCAGAGTTACAAAGATTAATGTGAATCACACGAGAATTTGGTTGAGAATCGTCCATGGTATCATCCTTTTATGTTGTATGGTATGTATTATACTGTATGTACAGTGTATCAAATATTTGAGAATTTACTGAGATGATTTTTGAGTTCTTAAAAAAAATCACACATCTTGCCATGAATGAGAATAACTCTCTGACATTCCCCGGCCAAGTTTGGGCCTTCATGATCTCAAGGCTCTCTTCAGTAATGGTATATTCAGGATAGTTAGCAGTCAGATAACTATCAACTAGCTCGGGAATATCTTCAACATGTTCTCGTAAGGGTGGGATGCATATGACCAAAGTATTTATTCTATAGAGCAGATCCTTTCGGAAAGACTCAACTTCAGAGAATATATTCTTATTGGTTGCACTGATGATACGGGCATTTGTCGTTTTCTGTTGGAAACTCCCTATCTGGAAATACTCTTTCTCCTCGATGACCTTTAACAGTTTTGACTGAGAGGAGATAGGGATCTCTCCCACCTCATCAAGGAATATTGTACCATCATTCGCATGTTCGAAGAGTCCAATACGATCCTTGAAGGCTCCAGTAAAGGATCCCTTCTTAAAACCAAATAACTCTGATTCAAAGAGGTTCTCATTTATCGCAGAACAGTTGATATTCATGAAGTTCCCAGAATTATCAGAATATTCATGAA
>CAZLZY010000121.1:0-7064 GCA_964564075.1 uncultured Spirochaetales bacterium | reverse complement strand
TCACTGCATAATCTGCGAATAGGTTACTTGAATGCTTTCCTGGGTTGATATGGTCAGAGACCATCATATCGACGACACGTGAATGAAATGCATCAGAAGTATAGGGAACAGAGTAGTCATACTTCCCGCTCGGATCGAAATCACATGCTGGGATATTCCAATGATCCCACATCCCCCCGAAGAAGATCTCACCGCCGGAGGTGAAGCTTCTTGCATATGAGGCAGGACTATTATGCCATTTACCTATCCCGCAGGTAGCATATCCTTCCTTCTGAAGGACCTCACCCAGCATGGTGTGATCTTCGGGGATATAGGAGCCATTATCTGCTAGATGGAAAAGGGTCTTGCTCGTATGGATCATCGCACGTGAAGGCATACAGACAGCGCCACAGGTACCCCCAGGTATGTGAGCGTTGGTAAAGGATACCCCGCTCGCAACGAGTTCATCCATATGAGGGGTCTTCACCTCTTTGTTCCCAAGAGCTGCGATGGTATCAAAACGTTGATCATCAGTTACTATGAAGACTATATTCGGTTTTTTCATTTTATTGCTTTCCTTCAAAGAATTGCTTGAGTTCCAGTGCCTCTAGGGGAAACTGCTCGATCAGGTTATGAGCTTCTTGGTAATCCTCAAGGGCGTAGAGAGCCTCTCTCCCGTCAAACCAGATAATATACTTGTAGGTACTATTAAGAGCCATTCTCCACTGCCTGAGAGGATTATTATCCTCATAGAGACCTGAGGTGATGATCGGTCTAGCTATTGTATCTGATTCAAGGAGTGGCAAGAGTGTCTTGCTACTAGGCATGGCCTCCTGTGGGAGCCCCGCTAGATCAAGAAAGGTTGCCGGAAGATCTAGGATAGTAATAGGAGTACTACAGATATCTGATCTCTCAATTCCACCCCCGGAGAGGATCAATGGGACGTGAGTGGCTCCATTATAGGGTAGATGCTTCTCATAGAAGCCGTGATCACCAAGCATATCACCATGATCAGAGGCAAAGACGATAATGGTATTCTCACGATCTTCTTGGATTCTTGGATGTGATAGGATCCTGTTAATATTCCGATCTATATTCTCCATCATGGCTGCATAGTTGCGTCTGATCGATAGATGGTCTATAGCTTCTTTGTATTGACCGAAAGGGTGAGGGAAATCGGTAGCTTCATACCATGAATGCATATCCTTAGTGACATCAAACGGGTCATGAGGACCTGTGAAATTGACTTGCAGGAACCATGGGGTCTCTTCTGGAGCACGGGTGAGTAGCTTCAGGGCATTATCCGTGACCCAGTTATCACAATATTCATCTTCAGTGAGAGTAGTGGGATCAGTCCCATATGTTCCACGGGCAGCAAAATCATCGATATGCTCGAGTGCCTTACCTCTCTTTTCCAGGAAATCCATATATGGACCAATCTTATGTTGACTATAGGAGACTACTCCATCAACTTTACCCTCGTTATCAATACCGTCTGAGAATCCCCAGTCGTCCATGAGATGGGTACCCTCTCTGCCCCAAGAGTAAGAGGCTTTGTGAAGATCGAATTTTCCACATCCCATGACATGGTATCCACCATCGCGCAGCTGCCGGTAGACAGTTGGCACATCAGTCGGGAAGTCCATAGCGTTGTTTACTACACCGCAGGCTGGATACTCCATGCCACTTGCGATACAAGCTCTAGCCGGGGCACAGAGTGGAGAAGGAGTGAAAGCCTGAGAACAGGTAACACCCTCTTTTGCAAGCTCACTGAGTGTCGGTGTACGTAGCGTTGTCCCAATCTCGGTATCACCGAACCAGTCACCTCTCCACTGGTCAGGGAATAGGAATACAATATTTGGTCTCATGCTTTCTCCCTCAACCGTTTTACTCCAGTCGTGATGATCGATAACAGTGCAATGCCCAGGAATATGATACAAATAGGTCTTGTAACGAATATTGAGAAGGTTCCGCCTGACATGAGTAGTGATTGTCTCATGGTATTCTCCGCTATAGGTCCGAGGACCATGCCGAGCACCAGAGGAGGCAGTGCAAAGTCGAGCTTGATCAGAATCAGACCAATGATCGAGAATACGATGACTACAAAGATATCAAGCAGCGTGTTGTTTACTGCAAATGTTCCCGTTAGGGCCATGGCCATGACAAGTACCATGAGAAGGGATGGCTGGATCTTGGTGACCTTGACGAATAGTCTGATGAAACCCTTTGCCTGAATGAACATGAAGATGTTGATAATGATCATCCCCACCATGACCGTATAGGTCATCTGTTTTTGTTCGACAAAGAGATTCGCACCAGGGATCAGTCCATTCATGATGAGAGCCCCCATGACGATAGCAGCTACGACAGAGCCTGGGACACCAAGGGTAAGCATCGGGATCAGGGACGAACTTGTCACTGCATTATTCGCAGCCTCCGCAGCTGCGACCCCTTCGATACTACCTTTACCAAACTCTTCGGGATGTTTTGAGGCTCTTTTAGCTTGGGAATAACCTATGAAGGCTGCAATGACTGCTCCAGCACCAGGAATAGCCCCGATGACTGTCCCTATTCCAGAAGAGCGAAGTATGGTCTTCCAGGTATTCTTGTAATCTTCTTTAGTGAGCCCGCTATCCTTATGGACCGATACATCACCATAGGGCTTGAGAACCTTTAATTCTTTGGCCTTGAGTAAGATCTCTGCGATAGAGAAGATCCCGACGATAGCCGGGACGATACCAATACCACCTTTAAGATATTGTGTGCCGAAATTGAAACGCGGGATGCCATAGATCAGATCAAGCCCGATAGTAGAGATGAATACCCCAAAAGCTCCAAGGGTGAGTCCTTTAAGGGTACTATCACCACTTACTGATGCGATGATCGTTAGTCCGAAGACCGCTAGGGAGAAGTACTCTGGTGGTCCAAAACGGAGGACTAATCGAGCCAATACCGGCGCGAAGAGTACGAGAGTTATTGCACTGATGATCCCCCCGATCGTCGATGCGAGGATCGCCATATCTAGGGCTTTCTTTGAACATCCTTTTTTCGTAAGTTCATATCCATCGATTGCAGTGGTCACAGAAGCGGCAGCCCCCGGTGTCTTGATAAGGATCGCAGTGATCGAACCTCCATAGGTCCCACCACAGTAGACACCGAGCAGTAATAGTAACCCGTTAGCAGTCTCCATACCAAAGACAAGCGGGAGAATGACCGTTACGGCCATGGCAACACCCAATCCGGGTAGAGCTCCCATGATGATACCGGCCAGTACTCCAATATTGATCGAGACCAGTGCTCCTAGTGTAAGAGAACCTTGTAGGCCCATGAGATTATCTTGAAACAATGAGGATCCCTCCTAAGGTAATCTGACATTAAGTAGAAATCGGAAGACAACAAAAAGCACCAGTACGAATGATACTGCGATCACATAGCTTGATTTCTTCCTGTTTTGAAATAACAAGAGTGCAAGGATCACAAAGGGAATAGTCACTACGAGATAGGGGAGATGGAATAATCCAAATACCCATACAACGATCAGGACAAGAACTCCAAGAACCTCGAAAGCTGGTATGGTAGGTGTGAAATCCTTCAAGTCCTCTCTGAATGATTTGTTCAGGGCAGTCTTTAGCAGGAGAAGTGAACTGAAGATGACCATGGCGATAGCCATCCCCTTAGGGACATAGGCGGGACCGACTTCAAGACCATAATCCCCCCCACCCTTGATCTGGGAGGGAAGGAGTATGAGAATCAATATCCCGATGATGAAAAATAGCAGACCTGCAAAGAGATCTTTCATGGATTTACTCATCTATTGACCTCATACGTTTCTTATTTGAATATGGTTTTGAATAACTCGATATTAGCAAGGATAATATCCTTTGCCTCATCACCCTTTGCATCCCAAAGAACCAGATTCCTGTTCTTGGCGTTCTCTAGAAGTGCAGGAGCATTCAGCATAGCAACGAAGGCATCTCTTAGTATGGTAAGTTTAGCCTCATCTACACCTTTTGGTGCAAGTAGGAAGTTGGAAACCTGTACTGTTATATCAAATCCAAGTTCTTTCATGGTTGGTACGTCAGGAAGGCTCTTCACTCTTTCAGCAGAGAATACGCCAAGAACCCGTAGAGAACCGTCTGCCAAACCTGATCTCGCCTGATTCGGGTGTGCCACACCAATCTCAATATGGCCTCCGAGTACTGCGGTAACTGTATCTGTAGTACTACTGAAGGGGATATTGGTGGCATTGATCCCTACTTCATCTATGAATGAGGAGGCAACACCGTGAAGGATAGATCCAGCACCAGTAGTCCCGTATCGGATTCTCTCTTTTGTGTTGATCAGATCATCAAGGTCCTTATAGTCTGAATCGCTTCGGGTAACAAGGATGATGTCATTGACATTGATACCGCAGATGAAATCGAACCCGTCGATCGAGTAGTCTACCTCTTGTTTGAGAGGAGTGACACCCATTGCGCCAATATCAACGAGGAAGAGGGTATATCCATCAGGATCTGCTTTATAGGCTTCTGAAGCAGCGATAGTCGCTGCTCCACCGGTCCTGTTCACGATTACGAGAGGAACTCCAAGGTGTTCCTTACTGATAGCTGCAAGAGCTCTTGCAGTGGTATCCATCCCCCCACCTGCTTTGTAAGGGATGATGACAGTCACTGCTTTATCTGGAAAGGACTCAGAACCTGTCTCTTGATCTCCTGCTGCGAATAGCATGCCTGAAATGCATAGTAATACCACAATCATTGCCGATAATCTTCTCATGTATAAATCTCCTGTGTGAATGTTAGTTTAGTGAATGGTAGGGCGGTTATAGGTATTTGTCGAATACTAAATATGTATAGGGGTATACGCAAGTGGTATATGTGTTGTTTTTACTCAAGAATCTGATAGACTAACAATAGTGTCATACAAGGAGATTCGATGAACTATTTCAGTGATATCAAACTGCTTCATATCTTCACTACCGTTTTTAAACAGCGAAGTATCTCAGGAGCTTCAAGAATCCTCAATATCACACAACCCTCTGTTACGAGGAGTATTCATAGCCTAGAACTCGAACTGGGGCTAGAACTCTTCATCAGGAGCTCTGAGGGGCTGATGCCCACAGACTTTGCCTTTCGTCTCTATCGACGTGCACTCACCATCATAGACGAAGTTGATAGTATCTTCACCGATGCAGAGCACCTCTCTTCAAACAATAGGATACTCCTTAATATCGGGGTGGGCCACGGATACTGTAGTACAGTTGAACACAGACTTTTAGAGTATCGGAAAGGACATGAAGAGGTGGTATTCAATATGAAGATCGCCAGTGCTAGGCATCTATTGAGTAATATCGAGACAGGAGTGCTTGAGTGTATCATTGGTAATATTGATACCTTGAACACCGCAAGTTGGCTCATGGTCGAGAAATTAGCAAAGACTAATCGGTATATCGTTGCCAGAAAGGAGCATCCTGTCTTCAGAGAACCTGTAGAAAAGCAGATGGATCTGATAAGACTGTATCCCTATGTGACCTATCATCTGTTAGAGGATTCTCATGGGACAAAGATACCTAAAGCTCCTTTATTCAGGATAAACGATCATCTTATCCTATTTGACAACCTGAAACACTCAGATGCGTATAGCATGATCGATGAAGAGCTCATGCAGTATCTTGACCTGTTCGATCTTGCAGTAGCAGGTGGGAGCTCATGTGATACCCAGATTTTTGCTATTGCCTATAACAAACAACAGATCTCAAAAGAGGGGAAGGCGTTAGTGGGTTTCTTACTTGAATCAGAAAACAGTTGATTCAACATCTATGTAGGTATTCCTACAGCACACCAGTGGCCACAAAGGTCCTCAATTGCAACATCAAAAATACAACCTTACCCTGCTAATCAGGGTGTTATGCTGGTTCTACTTTTAAGAAGTATGAGAGCATATGACTGATCAGCTACCGCCTCGATAAAGCATTTATCCTACTCTTATCAAGCACCCTCTCAGTCTGGGAGGTTTCAAAGAAAGTCGGGATCGATAACGGAAGTTATTTCTCTAGAAGTTTCAAGAAGAAGTTCCCTACCCAACACCTCCAGTTCAGGCTACAGTCAAACGAATAATAAGATTAAGTATATCCTTAGCAAAACTCATGGTAGGACGAATTCAATATAAGAAACCATAGGAAATACTTCACATCTCTTCTCATACTCAAGGATGAGAAGAGATAGAATGCTACGTGAAACTTACGATATAAGAAGAGAAGAGGACTTTTTTTGTATGAGCCTAAACTCATACAATCAGTCCTTAACCATTATCAAATAGGCATTTAGAAAAATAAATAAATACAGAATAGGGGAAAGAATACTACTCATCCTTAAGTATGAGTGTTGTTAGTGTTTGAAATACCCAGAAATATTGACCAATACCATCTATTATCATAAAGTATTAATCTTGATGTAGGAATTCACCCGGACTAACACTGTCTTATAGGTTAGTGGTAGAGAGGGTGAACGTAATGCGGATTATACTCTTGATGGGATGATGGGATTCTTAAGAATCAATGTATCGTTTCATGGGAATGTATAAAGCTTCCTATGACATAAAGTGAAATAGTCAAACGTGAGGAGTACATCATGAAACGATCGATAGGGTTGCTTGGAGGTCTGAACTTAGATGAGGATCTCTGGTATTACCGGAATCTTTTTCTTGCCATCGAAGAGAGAACACAGCAGAAGAGCTCTGTGGGGATAATCCTGCATGGAGGAGATGAGAGACAACTTAACAGATTAGTAAGAGCAAGAGACTGGGATGCATTAGCAGTGCACTATCAAAGTGCCGCAAGGAATCTGGAGTATTCAGGTGCTACCATGATCCTTCTTTGTAGCGATGAGATGCATCACATAGCGGCAGAGATACAGAAAGTGGTAAGCATACCGGTCATACGGATGGAAGATGCTATGATAGCATTCCTTGACAATCAAAACATAGAGAAGATGGGTATCATCTGTTGTAGAGAACCGGAGGATCATACCCATTATAAGCATACGAATGATAGCCGATTCATCTTCTGTACAGCAGAGGAGTCCAAA
>CAZLZY010000120.1:0-7144 GCA_964564075.1 uncultured Spirochaetales bacterium | reverse complement strand
TATGTTCAATCATCTTTCTAACCTACTTTAATCATACTAGCACAGAGGAACTCAAATGGGAATGCAGATTCTCATTTGTATGTATGCAAACTTTTCACTTGATTCTCTTCTTTCACATCAGTATGTTCATATATAGGTAAATTGTGCCTCAGGAGAATCTCATGAATTCCTTTTCATCTGTTTTTGGCTTCTTAAAACCCTACAGGGGAAAGATGTTCGCATCTTTTCTACTGCTTATCGCATCATCAATGATGATACTCATACAACCTCGAATCACCCAATGGGCTATAGACATAGGTATACCCTCCGGTAATATCACCTATATCATTGGATACGCTCTAGCGATAACGGTCTCAGCTCTCCTCAGTCTTTTCGTTAATTATTCTAGTGGAGTCCTACTTATACAGGCATCACAGTATATGAGCTATGATCTGAGAAACGCTCTTTTCAAGAAGATCAGCTCGTTCTCTTTCAAAGATTTTGACTCTTGGAGAACAGGAGAACTCATCGTTCGAACGAACTCTGACGTGAATACTGTCAGGATGTTCATTCGAATGGGATTCTTCATGCTGATACAATCGGTACTCATGCTCGCAGGATCACTTATCTCTATGTTCACGATCAACACCTCTATGGCCTTGATCATGGCGATCCTCATGCCCTCGATCATCATCCTATTCTTCGTGATCGCAAAGTTCATCAGGCCAATCTTCATGAAAGTACGACAAGCCCTAGATCAGGTGAACAATACGTTGCAGGAGAATCTTGTTGGTGCAAAATTGGTTCGAGCATTCTCTAGACAACAGGAAGAAGAGAGAAAGTTCGAGACGAAGAATAGAGATTACTACAAGATCTCGAAGAATGTCTCGATGATCATGGGGGTACTGATGCCTCTACTTATGATGCTCGGTAACCTTGCGGTGGTCATCGTCCTCTATAGCGGGGGGAAGCAGGTTGCAGATCCTGCCGTACAGATGTCATTAGGGTCCCTCGTAGCATTCTCTAACTATACGATGACGGCATTCTTCCCATTGATCATGCTCGGCATGATCTTAAGTTTCCTTGCTATGGCTATGGCTTCTGTGAAGAGGATCAATGAGATCCTCGAGACTGATCCATCTATCAAGGATACTGAGAAGGCCTTGGTATTTGATACGCTAAAAGGTGCGATCGAATTCAACCATGTATCACACCGATATGGAGAGGGAGAACCGGTATTAAGGGACTTCAACCTATCTATCAAACCCGGTGAAAGACTTGGGATCATTGGAACTACAGGATCAGGTAAGTCCTCCCTTGTACATCTGATCCCGAGGTTCTATGACACCTCCTCCGGTACGGTGAAGGTAGATGGGTTTGATGTCAAAGATCTCTCGCTCAACACTCTCAGAAGTAGGATAACAGTTGCATTACAGGATACACAGCTATTCTCCGGCACTCTCGCTTATAATATTAGATTCGGTAAACCCGATGCGACTGATGAAGAGGTGAAACAGGCAGCATTGATCGCCTGTGCTCATGAATTCATCGATGAATTAGAAGATGGATATCAACATCAGATCGGAGAACGTGGTCAGGGATTATCAGGAGGACAAAGACAACGGTTAGCTATTGCTAGAGCAGTGCTAAGTGATCCTGACATCCTGATCCTTGATGATGTGACCTCATCTCTAGATACTGTGACAGAGAGCTCTATCGTAAGTAATCTCTATAATGAGAGTCGAAAGAGGACAACGATCATCATCAGTCAGAAGATAAACACGATCAAGCGTGCGGATAGGATATTAGTCCTCGATCAGGGGCAGATCATCTCTATAGGAACACATGAAGAGCTCCTGAAGAGCTGTGAGATCTACCAGGATATCTTCGAGACTCAGAACCCAGCAGTATAATAAGGATTGAATCATGGCACAACAAGAACCATCAACAAAAAAGAGAATGAAGCCAGGCGGAGGGTCTGGACACCATATGAGTTTTGAGAAACCAAAGAACTCCAAGATCGCAGGTAGGAGACTATGGATATATATCAAAGGATATACTCCAGTCCTTCTTTTTGCGATCATATTCATCATCATCGGGGTCCTTCTTCGTGTCGCAGCTCCGACCTTCATGGGAAACGCGATCACCGAACACTTAGAGAGATCATTGGATCTTCCGGCTTTCATGCGAGAACTTGGTCTCCTCCTAGGTATCTATCTAGGAATGTTCGTAGCGAATGCTATCAGTTCGATCCTTGTAGCTTATGCCTCTAACAAACTGATCTACCACATGAGAGAGGATGGATTCTCAAAATTACAGAAGCTCTCCCTCTCCTTCTATGATACAGCAGGTGTAGGAGATATCATCTCAAGAATGACCAATGATATCGAGACTATCTACAATGCATTCTCTAATGGGTTCTCTCAGGTAATATCGGGAATGTTCTCCCTTATCGGGACCCTCATAGCGATGTTCGTCCTTAATGTCTCACTTTCCTTCGCGGTTCTAGCTGTCATACCGATAGTCCTCGTCTTCGTGATCTCACTTGGGAAGAAAGTACGGGTCAAGGCTCAAACCAACCAGAAACAGGTCGGAAAGCTTAATACTTCTATCGAAGAATCAGTGGAAGGTATGAAAGTCATCCAGACTTTCAATAGAGAGGAGGAATCTTTTAAGAGATTCGACCAGACCAACAAAAAGACTCGAGAAGCAGCCATCGCCTTCTTCTCAGAATCTTTCAAGATGATGCCTGTGATGACTTTCATGAACGGGCTTTCTCTCGCGATCGTAATAGGACTTGGTGGGATTCTTGTCATCAAGAATCCCAGTATCTACTCGATAGGACTCATCTCTGCCTTCATCATGTATGCAAGACAGTTCTTCGAACCGATCCGACAGGTATCGAATATCTATAATATGTACCAATCTGCACTAGCTGGTGCTGAACGATTCTTCCAGATCATAGATTCTGAGGATGTGATCATAGAACCAGAGGAACCATTCATCCCTACTGATCCTCAAGGAACCGTAGAGTTCAAAGATGTCACCTTCGCCTATGTGAAGGACAAACCCGTCCTAGAACATATCTCATTAGAAGCGAACTCCGGTATGACCACGGCGATCGTGGGACCTACTGGTGCAGGAAAGACCACCATCGTGAATCTCTTGAGTCGCTTCTATGATATTGAAGAGGGACAGATACTCATCGATGGGGTGAATATCAAAGATTACTCCCTCGCCTCACTACGTGCGATGATGGGAGTCGTATTACAGGAACCCTTCTTCTTTGCAGGGACCATCAGAGATAATCTGATGTATGGAAGACTTGATTCCTCTGAGGAGGGGATGATCGAAGCAGCCAAGTTGGCAAATGCACATCATTTCATCTCCTGCATGCCAGAGGGGTATGCTACCGTTCTTACAGAACGGGGTATGAATATATCCCAGGGAGAGAGACAGCTTCTAGCGATAGCAAGAACCATATTGGCAGATCCGAAGATCCTGATCTTAGATGAAGCTACTTCAAGTATAGATAGTCTCACAGAATCACATATTCAACAGGCAATGATGAACCTCATGAAAGGAAAGACGAGTTTCATCATCGCTCACAGATTATCGACGATCAAGAATGCAGATAATCTGTTAGTCATCCATAATCACACGATCATCGAACAGGGTAACCATACAGACCTGATGGCTGCTGATGGATTCTATTCTAAGCTCTATACCCTACAGTTCGAACAGAATGATGTATTAGAGGATATGATCAATTAGAAACCTCTTCTAAGACTCTCAGGATCTCTGGGAGTAGCTGTTTCTTTCGAGAGAGGATATCAGGCAGGAGATATTTTCCTGCCGATTCTTTCTTATATACCAGACTCTGTTCAGCTTTCTGGTATTCGGTTAGCAGTAACACACTGTTCTCTTTTAACACATTAGTAATGAGAAGCATCGCCCAGTCGAGGCCGTGAGAGATCCTCTCTCTATCCAATGTGGCAATGAACTTCTCTTTGACCTCATCAACATTCTCTAAGGTGGTGACTTCTACCTGACCAATACCGACCTTACTGCCAAATTCCTCATACATCTTAAAATCAGCATTGACCAATTCCACAGGATCAGCTTCAGTGATCACGGTGGTCTTGCTGAAGAGTTGTTCACCGAACTGATGATAATCTACTCCAAGAGTAGCACATAGAGCATCAACAACTATGCGATCCTCTTTTGTGGTAGTTGGAGATTTTAAGATCACCGTATCTGAGAGGATACCGGAGAGCAACAGATGGGCTATCTCCTTCTCGACCGGCACACCGAATTTCTGGTAGTGCTGATAGACGAGAGTACAGGTACTGCCCACTGGTGATGAGGCGATATAGATCGGATAACGAGTCTTCTCTGCTCCGAATCTATGATGATCGATGATTTCGATGATATCAGCATCTTCTATCCCTTCAACACTCTGTGAAATCTCATTATGATCCATGAGGATCACGTTCCTTCTTGGTCGTTTGATAAAGCATCTTCGAGTGACGGTCCCTACGAACTGGGTACCTGAGAAAACCGGCAAACCTCTGAATCCGGAACCGATGAGGGTATCTAGGGTATCATCAAAAAGATCATTTGCCTGTGGCCTCGGAATATCATCTATCAGAAGATTCTTCACCGGAAGACTCAATCTTAGGAGTCGAATGGTCTCAGCAGTATCGAGATAAGAGATGTATACACTCCCCTCATATTTTGAGAAGTCATAATCTATGAGCTCTCCCCTACTGTAACCGGTGAGGATGATCGCTGGGAACTGTTGTTTCACTGCATGATCGATAAGATCTCGCCTCATCCCGATAACGAGAACAGGTTTGACCGGTTGGAGTTCATCGATCCTCTTCAGTGATCTATTATAGGGCATGGCACCGGTCATGATGAAAGTAGAGAACTCTCTTTGCTCTCCAGCCTTATAGAGGATCCCCTTCACGACCTTCTCGAAGTTATCTATGAGGAAATTATACATCGGTCTACCCGTGCTATTCTCTCTCATGAACAGACCGGTTATCTCATCTACACTGATCAATCCCGCATACTGGTCTTTTTTATCGAAGACAGGAAGTACACTGAGAGTCTTATGGTTCAGCAGGTTCACTACCGCATAGACCGGGTCATCAGTATGAAGTCGTTCTTCTGGGAACTTTGCGATATCAAGGACTCTCGGTCTGAGATCCTTTCTGAATCGAGGAGGTGTGACAGCGATCTCCTCGAAGGCCTCTTTGGTTGCATTATTCATATGCCCACATCTAATAGGGATATACTCAGTAGTCGGGTCTATAGTGTTTTTCAATGCTGCATAACAATATGCAGAGCACACTGAGTCCATATCAGGATTCTTATGTCCTGTGATAAATACCTGTCTTGTCTTCAAAGGATTCTCCCATTTCATTCGTAAAACTATGCTAGCTCTTGAATATAGTACCTTAAACTCGCTACTATGGCAATAAATCAGATAAGGGGTTTTTTATGGGACAGAAAATTATTATCGCCAATGATCATGGTGCGATCGACTTAAAGCAGATGATCGTTGCGCATCTTGAATCAAGAGGTATCGAAGTAGCGAATATCGGAGTAGATACAACAGATTCTGTGGACTACCCAGATATCGCAGAAAAAGCATGTAAAGAGTACTTAGCTGGAGATTATTCATTCGGTATCGTCTGCTGTGGAACAGGTATCGGGATCTCGATGGCTGCGAATAAGGTAGATGGGATCAGATGCGCCCTTCCTCAGAACATCTTCGCCGCTACTATGGCGAAAAAACATAATGATGCGAACTTCATCGCATTCGGTGGTAGGATCGAATATGGTGAGGATGTGCTCAAGATGGTCGATGCATTCATCGATACTGACTTCGAAGGTGGTAGACATGCGTACAGGGTCAATAAGATCATGGGACTGCAGGACTAAAGACCTTACTAATGAGAGAGACAGCGATCAGATGATCGCTGTTTTTTTTACTTCTGAAGCTTACTCCCATCAAAGGGGTGAGGAAGAAGCTCCCCTAAGGTATACTCAACTTCGATCCCATCCATAGAGCCAAGACATACCTCTAGTTCTGGAGAACAGAACTCTATGAGCACCTGTAGACAGAGCGCACATGGAGGCGCAGGAGGCTCATCATCACTAACGACCACAATTGCGGCAAATGATTGAACTCCATCCTGTGCGATCGCATGTAGGATCGCATTCCGTTCAGCACAGATAGTTGCACCATAGCTGGCATTCTCAACATTACATCCCGTGTAGATATGGCTCCCATCTGCTGTGAGCAGAGCCGCTCCGACCTTGAATCCAGAATAGGGGGCATAGGCCCTCTCTCGTGTCTCTTTTGCCATCTCGTAAGCTTGTTGTATCATCTGTTTCATACTAATCATTATACTCAATAACTGGTTCAGACGCAAAATAAAAATACATTGTTACTACCCTACTATCCGATATTCACGCTACTTTCCCCACATCTGTTTGAATACATGATCAAGTAGCTCACTCTCCTCAGGGAACATCGTCTTATAGAACAGACGTATAGCATCCCGATAGTGAAGATCAATGCAAACCTTAGCATTCGGGTTCTCATCCTGTGCTATCGTTCGTCCTAATGATGGCCCCTCCTCAGTCACTACGGTGATCCTATAGTCGCGGGTATCAATAATACTCTGATCGATGAGATACATGATCACTAGGGCATCATGTGGTACGAAACCGATGATATGGGAACTCTCCCAATAGAAATCAACATATATGCGAGATATCTTATAGATCGCCTGAGCAATAGCATCATCAAGATGAACGAAGAGCTCTCGAAGATCTGCATTGATGAGGAACTTGCTTGTCGCATCCAATCCCACCATGAGGATATCATCGATACCTGAGGAGAATACTATGTGAGCAGCTTCAGGATCCCCATGTATGTTCGCCTCAGCGACAGGAGTCACGTTCCCACCCTGAATAGCCCCTCCCATGAGGATAAGTCGTCTTACCCGCTTCATGACCTCAGGAGCCTTCACAATTGCCTGTGCGATATTCTTCAGTGGCCCTAAAGCAGCGATGGTGATCTCACCAGGATTCTCTGATACGGTACGGATGATGAAATCTACTGCATGCTCTGATTCACATGAGCTGT
>CAZLZY010000119.1:0-7148 GCA_964564075.1 uncultured Spirochaetales bacterium | reverse complement strand
TTGCTGTTGTGGCCTTGGTGTTGTTATCAGCACCACTCTTTGCAGCAGGTCAGCAGGAGGCTGCGAAACCAGCTGCTGCTAAGATGGTTGAGAAGGCTGTGATCACAAACAATACCCCAAAAGGTGATCTTGAAATATTTTCATGGTGGGCTGGGGATGAGGGGCCAGCACTTGCAGCGTTGATCAAAGTTTTTGAGGGGGCCTACCCTCAGGTGAACGTGGTGAATGCAACAATTACCGGTGGTTCAGGAGTGAACGCAAAAGCCGTTCTCAAGACAAGGATGCTTGGTGGGGATCCTCCCGAGTCCTTCCAGGTACATGCTGGTCAAGAATTGATCGGTACCTGGGTGACTGCAGAACGAATGCTTGATCTAACTCCTCTATTTGAGGCTGAAGGTTGGATGAAGATCTTCCCTCAGGACTTGTTAAACTTACTTGGGACAAAAGAAGGTATCTGGTTAGTACCTGTTAATATCCATAGGTCTAATGTTATGTGGTTTATCCCTGAAAACCTGAAGAAATGGGGAGTAGAGGCTCCTAAGAGTTGGGATGACTTTCTAGCAATCGCACCTAAACTCGAAGCTAAGGGTATAGTACCTCTTTCATTAGCAACAACATGGACAGTGAACCACCTCTGGGAAAGTGTAGCACTTGGTGTTCTCGGAGCTGATGCGTATGATGCTTTATGGGCAGGAGAGATCTCCTGGACAGATTCTCGTGTAGTAGATGTATGGGAGACCTTCAATGAAGTTCTCATGTATACCAATAAAGATGCAGCATCTCTCTCATGGCAGCAGGCAACCGATATGGTAGTTAACGGACAGGCAGCATTCAATGTAATGGGTGACTGGGCAGCAGGCTATATGACAACAACCTTAGGACTTGCTCCAAAAAAGGATTATGGATGGATTACTCCTCCTGATACTGATGGTGTATTCATGTTCCTCGCAGACAGCTTTGGTCTACCAAAAGGCTGCGAGAATCCAGATGCCGCTTTAGCTTGGTTGGCAACTTGTGGTTCCAAGGCTGGCTCTGATGCCTTCAATCCACTCAAAGGCTCGATCTCAGCTCGTAATGACTCTAATATTAACCTCTATAATGTCTACTCACAGGAAGCAACGGCTGATTTCCAGAGTAACAGGATCGTCGGTTCTCTTGCACATGGTGTCGTGGCAAATGAAGGTTTCATGAATGACTTCTCAACTGTCATGGAAATGTTCTTAAGCAGCAGGAATGCTCAACAATCAGCTAATGCTTGTCAGGCGATCGCTATCCAGAACAGTATGGGTAGGTAGGTAACACATACACAACATATCTGCCCGTGTACCTACACGGGCAGATAACTTAAACCTAATAAGGAAGAAAATATGATAGATCAAAAACGGAATACGATTATCTCAATCGGTATTCTCCTGCCCTCTATCATTTTAGTGGGAATATTTGTCTATGGATTCATCGGGAATACCTTCGCAATCTCTTTGACCGACTGGGGTCATGGACTCGGAGGACTGGCGGAGAATCCAGTCAAGAATTTTATCGGACTTGAAAACTATAAACAGATCTTTACGGGGTTTGTCCATGGTCGTTTTAGACAGGATATGGTTAATGCAGTCTGGTATTCAATCCTACTGATGGGGGGAGCACTCTTCTTCGGGTTCCTTTTTGCCGTGCTTTTAGACAGAGAAGTTCGTGGAGAAGCATTCTTTCGAACCCTGTTTCTCTATCCAATGGCATTGTCATTTGTCGTAACAGGAACCATTTGGCGATGGCTTTTAGCTCCTAAGGGTGGACTCAATATCATTCCAACATTTTTCGGGGGTGCAGCAGGAGAGTTTCTCTGGACTAGTAGCAGAGAGACTATTCTGACATTCAACTGGCAGAATCTATTTCTTATCTTTTTTGCGGTCATAGGCCTGGTATTTCTCAGTTTTTTTATTAAGGGGTTGGTGAAAAAAGAGAAGAAAGGGAGAGTTTGGCAGATCATTATCATCGCTATCGCAGCATGTTATGTATTCATCCTTCAAAGGTTCCTGCCACCGATCTTAGGATATGAGGAACGACATGGTTTCAATATGGCAACCCTAGGTATTTGTATTGCATCGATCTGGCAGTATTCGGGTTATACCATGGCTTTATACCTTGCTGGATTGCGAGGGTTGCCGATGAGTATCAGAGAGTCCGCCCAGCTTGATGGGGCGAGTGAGTTCATCTATTACTGGAAGATCGCCATACCGAATGTGAAACCTATCACGCTCAGTGCTGTTATCGTACTAGCTCATATCTCATTGAAGATGTTTGATCTCATCTATGCGATGGCAGGAGCTGATAACGCAAATACCGGTCATCCTTCAATTAATATGTACCTAACGACTTTCAGAGCAAATAACTTCTCAGTCGGAGCGGCAATGGCTGTTATGCTCTTTTTCCTAGCTGCTCTATTCATCATTCCATACTTGGTTCATTCTCATCAGGCCAGAAGGGGTTAGGGAATATGATACAATATGCAAATAACTATCGCTTAAAACACATCTTCTTATATGTCGTTCTCGGACTCTTTACGCTTGTGTTCTTTGTACCTGTATACATGACGTTAGTGACCGCACTGAAACAACCGGCAGATATCAACTTGCAAACAGCATGGTCATGGCCATCTCCTATCTTTTGGAAGAGTTTTTCTGATGCATGGGAACTTCTAGGTCCTAAGCTCAAGAACAGTTTTATCCTTACTATCTCAGCAACGGTCATCTCTTCTTTTGTAGGGTCAATCAATGGTTATGTATTCTCAAAGAACTCATTCAAAAGCAGTGAATTGATCTTTACCTTGATCCTATTTGGGATGTTCATTCCTTATCAGATCATACTGATCCCTTTATTTCAGGTACTTAAGAGTGTCGGTCTTTACGGTCATTTAGGTGGCTTGATCGCTGCCCATGTCGTTTATGGGATTCCTATCGTTTCATTACTCTTTAGAAATTTCTATGACCAGATTCCCAATGATATCATGGAGTCTGCAAGACTTGATGGTGCAGGTTACTTTTACATCTATGCCAAAATCATTCTTCCCTTATCAATACCTGGATTTGTGACTGTTGGTATCTGGCAGTTTACCCAAATTTGGAACGAGTTCCTCTGGGGTATCACGCTTACCAAACAGTCATCCAATCCCGTCACTGTCGGGTTATCCCAATTAGCTGGAGGACAAGCCGTAAGCTGGAATCTCCCGATGGCAGGGGCTTTTATCACAGCACTCCCTGTGATCCTTATCATCATATTCCTTGGGAAATATTTTATTCGCGGATTGCTCGCCGGTTCTGTCAAAGGGTGATGATCTTCTAAAGTACAACTGCCTGCTAAAGGCAGTTGTACTGATTTTCTGACGGTGCCTATTAAGAAAGCCTACATAATCAAATCACACAGACATGGCCGGTATCTCTGAACTGTTACGATTGTGTGCCTGTTCTGTGAAAGAATAAAAAAAGACCTGCCCCTGTTTGGTACAGGCACAAGTCTTTTTGATTGAGTGATCACCCTCTTAGAACACTCTTTCAATCACACATACTCAGACTGATACGCTTCCTATTTAGGTCCACAGCCATGACGGTCACCGTTACCTGTTGGTTCACTTTGACCACCTCATTTGGGTCTTTTACGTAGCCATTCGATAGCTTACTGATGTGTACTAGACCATCCTGATGTACGCCGATATCGACGAAGGCCCCGAAGGCTGTCACGTTCGTGACCACTCCTGGAAGTTTCATCCCCTGCAAGAGGTCAGACATCTTATGGACATCATCAGAGAAGGATACATAGGTGAAGTTCTCTCTCGGGTCTCTCCCCGGTTTCTCAAGCTCATTCATGATATCTTCTAAGGTCGGGATACCAACTGAGTCAGTCACATAATCTTTGATTCGAATCTTCTTTCTCAGTTCAGGCATACTGATCAGATCCTTGATCGTACAGCCTAGATCACCTACCATCTTCTCGATGATAGGATAGGCCTCAGGGTGGACTGCACTACAGTCTAGAGGATTTACTGCATCTCTGATACGTAAGAACCCTACAGACTGTTCATAGCTCTTAGGACCGATCCCTGTGACCATCAGTATCTGAGATCTCTCTTTGAACGAACCATGTATCTCTCGGTATCTGATGATCGCCGCAGCGGTTCTCGGTGTGATACCTGATACATATCGTAATAGCTGTGAACTAGCGGTATTGATCTGTACGCCAACTGAGTTGACACAGGACTGAACCACATCAGACAATGTCTGCTGCAGCATCGTCTGGTTCACATCATGCTGGTACTGACCGACACCGATGGATTTCGGGTCTATCTTCACGAGCTCTGCTAGTGGGTCCATCAATCTTCTACCGATGGATACAGAGCCTCGGACTGTTACATCCTTATCAGGGAACTCCTCTCTTGCTACTCTTGATGCAGAGTATATGGAGGCGCCACTCTCATTGACCATGATAACGGGGATATCGAGTTCAAGATCTCTGATGGTATCCTTAAGGAATCGTTCTGCCTCTCTTCCTCCGGTACCATTACCGACTGCAATAGCCTCGATCTTATATAATCTTATCCAGTTCTTGATCAGTGCCGCAGCTTCTCGTTCCTTCTTGTGTGGGACTAATGGATAGATAGCATCAAAGTGGAGCAGCTCTCCTGTCTCATCAAGTGCTACGACCTTACATCCTGTTCGTAGTCCCGGGTCTACGGCAAGAGTCCTCTTAGCTCCTAGAGGGGAGGCGAGAAGAAGTTCTCGAACATTGTCGCCAAACACCTTGATCGCTGCGATATCAGCTCGATCCTTGCACTCTTTACGTAGTGCATTCTCGAGTGAAGGAGCTGTCAGGCGTTTGTACCCATCGAGCAAAGCCTCTTCGAGTAGTAACGCTGCATGATTTCGTCTCGTATCAAGATTGCCTAGGATGCGTCTAGACAGTCGCTGTATAGCCTCTTCCTCATTGGGTCTGAAGTGAGATATGAGGGCTCCTTCATCGGTACCTCTGAGGATTGCGAGGATCCTGTGGGAAGGGGCTTTAGATGCAAGCTCATCCCATGCGAAATAGTCCTTGTACTTCTGAGCCTCTCTATCTTCCTTCTTACCTGGAACCGGTTTTGATGAGATGACACCGTTATAGTTGAAGAAGCTTCTAAGATCCTGTCTGAGCTCCTTATCTTCATTGAAACGTTCAGCAAGAATATGCTTTGCACCCATGATAGCTTCGATGGTCGCGAAGATCTTCTTCTCAGGGTCCAAGAATTCTTGTGCCTTCTCAAGGACCTTCTCTTTTGATATATCATCGGTTCTGTTCGCCTTGGCCTCGAGCCAATCTGCTAGTGGTTCTAATCCCGCCTCTTTTGCGATCATGCCTTTAGTCTTCTTCTTCTGTTTGAAGGGGAGGTATATATCTTCAAGAAGACTCAAGGTCTCAGCCTCAAGAATAGCTTTCTCAAGCTCTGCGGTGAGGATCTCTCTCTCTTTCAACGTGGAGAGGATCGCCGCCCTACGTTTCTGTAGCTCGTTCCACGTCTCTCGTACATCTCTGATCGCTATGATCTGTACCTCATCCAACCCTCCGGTGACCTCTTTTCGGTAACGAGAGATGAAGGGGACTGTACAGCCTTCGTCTAATAGACGCAGTACCGAGATCACCTGTGGTGATGGTATGTTTGTCTTGGTGTTTATCTGTTTGATTTGTTTTTGATCCATAGCCTATAACTTATCATATTTTTACTAAGATATATAGCTATTGTTTTTCCAGACCCTTCTAAGCTATGGTATGATAATCACTAGTTAAAGAACTTTTGGAGGGGTATATGGATCTATCGAATTTGATTGATAAGATACTGGAACTCGTATTGACTTATGGGCTGAATATCGTGTTTTCGCTACTCATCTTCGTCTTTGGACGTATTGCAGTCAAACTGATCATCAAGGGGTTACGGGCATTTTTCAGTAAGAGGAAGTTCGATGCTACATTGACCTCTTTCGTACTCAATCTGATCTATATCCTCTTACTCGTGTTCGTTATCATCGCAGCTCTTGGTCAATTAGGTATCCAGACGACCTCCCTCGTTGCACTCTTAGGTGCTGCAGGACTCGCTATCGGTCTTGCTCTACAGGGTTCCCTTGCTAACTTCGCATCAGGTGTCCTACTTATCGTCCTCAAGCCATTCAAGCTCGGGGATTATATCGAAGGTGGTGGAGCCTCTGGAAGTGTTGCGGATATCGGGATGTTCACGACAACACTGACTACTCCCGATAATAAGGTAGTTACCATTCCCAATACTCAGATCATGGGTGGTACTATAACCAACTATAGTAAGAGGGAACAGAGAAGACTCGATCTAGTCATTGGGGTGGGGTATGATGATGATCTTAAGAAGGTCGATAAGGTACTCACGGCTATTCTGAACAAAGAAGCAAGAGTGTTGAAAGACCCTGCATTTACGATCGGTGTCATGGAACTTGGGGAGAGTAGTGTGAATTTCGCCGTACGACCATGGGTCAAGGGCTCAGATTATTGGCCAACAAGATTCGATCTTCTCAAAGAGATCAAATTACAGTTCGATGCAAAAGGTATCTCCATACCCTATCCACAGCAGGAGGTGCATCTACATCAGGAAGAGAAATAATGACATATGTGTAGGATTCGGTCATGGGATACTACATGCATGTTGGTTCTTATAGGCTCTTATTTCGGTCAAATGACCAGGGACCACGGCCTTGGTTTTTTTTCGCTAACCTAACTGATAACGCTACAAATAGTTAAGATCACAACTTCAATATTCCTCATTCATTTGGCACTATAATTGCATTATTCTATGCTATAAGAAAACTAGATGATGATATTTTTATAACGATACGAGATGATCTTTAATGAATTCCTAAGATTGTGCAACAATTTATAATATTTTAATAATGTTTGCATATTTGTATTGGGTCTGTTAATATGTCTCTAAGATTTCATTGTATGGTGAGTTGATACATGAGCACTAATGTATAAACAGTAACCACGAAACCTTGCAGGCTTATGCAAGTTAAAACAGCCAGTTCTTGTCGCACATTCGTGTGGTTTAATAGTAAAATATAAACCTTACTCAGTATCCTTTTCGTGTGGTAGCGAAAACATCCCAT
>CAZLZY010000118.1:3504-7204 GCA_964564075.1 uncultured Spirochaetales bacterium | reverse complement strand
CTACCTATTCCCGAAATCTGAGGTGGAAGTCTATTCCGACGAATCTGTATGAAGACCCAGAAACCGTTATCGAGCTCTACCATGACCATGCGACAAGTGAACAGTTCCATAGTGAGCTGAAAACAGACCTGAACTTCGAGCGGCTGCCTTCAGGTAAACTTTCGGTGAATAAGCTGTTACTGCATATAGCGATGATCTCGTTCAACACGCTGCGATGCATCGGACAGGTAGCCCTCGAACAGGAGGAGCTGCTTCCCTACCGGCACAAAGGAAAGAGAAAGCGACTGAGAAAAGTGATCGATGCTATCATCAGGGTAGCTAGAAAGGTTGTCACTCATGCCAGATCACTGACCTTAAAGATATGGGATCATGATCCCTGGTATCCTGTGTTCAACCAACTGTATCTACAGCTGTAACCCGTAGGGCTATCGCTGCTACCAGTACAAACTATTTCAGTCTCTGCACTTGGGATACCTCTGTCCCCATATATGATGACAACTCACCATACCGGTGCTTTTTCTGCTAATTCCAGTCATCAAGATCAGAAATTCTCTTGAAATATATCTCTGAGAATCAAATCAACCCTCAGACTCATAGATACTGTGTAAGTTCGTTCAAGATTCTCTACTGTTTGGAGCTTTTATACGGATTTAGGATAATCCTATTACATCACTATGCTTAGCTTCTATCTTTGCTATTCCCCATAGGAGCAAATATGCTACCGGAAATCATACAGGATCATGGGGTGATCTTTCTTATCACGGGGTTGATCATTGGATTAGACAAGGGTGGATTAAAACCTCTATTAGGATAGGGATCTATCTCATCACATCTGTGATGGATTCTCGGACTATGCTTGCAGTGTTGGCTCCTCTCATGTTCATAGGAGAGATCTTCCCTACCTTTCACTACCGAAAAGATTGCAATACACCGATCTTGAGACGATTCCTTCCTTGGATCTTCATAGGCCTCATCATTGGTGCAACAGTAGGTACGAAGATGTCTGAACAGGTCTTTGGGATCTCGATATCTGTGATTGTCCTGTTTATGGGAATACTCCTGACACGATTGGAATACAAACCATTTAAGGTACACCCCACATATGCATTGAGTATCAGGATTGTATTAGGTATCGTAGCGGGTTTTGATTCGATCATCAGAAATATGGCAAGAAGCCCTCTATCTACTATGCCGGTATAGCGATGCTTACTCGCTATATCTGATATTCCCCCCTCTTATGGTAGAGAAGATCTTTGAGGCAGTTCCTTGAGCTCCTGATTTCTCATTTCTGCAGTAGGTACAGGCTTATGGATCTTCAATCATATAGTGTTGATCAAAGAACTACCCGTCCTCTTTTATAGGAGGTTATGTGAGTTATGGATCGTTATCGGGATGATGATAGAGACGATAAGATGAAGGATCATATAGATGAATGCAAGAATCAGCTGTATCATTTTCATGGTACTTAGATCCTATCTAAAGTTCTTATGATATAGCCTTGCATAGATTCCCGTATCTGACAATAACTGATCATGTGATCCCTTCTCAGCTATTCTCCCCTCTGAGAGTACTATGATCGTATCAGCATGTTTGATCGTACTGAGCCTGTGGGCGATGACGATAGAGGTCCTGCCTACAGCAAGTCGATCGAAGGCCTCCTGAATCACAGCTTCAGAGGATGCATCCAAAGATGATGTTGCCTCGTCGAAGATGATGATCTTAGGATCCTTGAGGAATACTCTTGCGATGGAGATTCGTTGTTTCTGTCCACCTGAAAGTTTTACTCCTCGCTCACCGACCAGGGTATCAAAACTTTCCGGGAGACTGATGATAAACTCAAAGATGTTCGCAGCACGTGCCGCACGAATCATCTCCTCTTCACTTGCCCCAGGTTTTCCATAGAGCAGATTCTCTCTGATAGTAGAATCAAAGAGGAACACATCCTGTTGGACTACTCCTACCTCTTGTCTAAGGCTCTTTTGAGTTACCTTAGCGATATCCTGACCATCGATCTCAATGGTCCCGGACTGAGGTTCATAGAATCTCGGAATGAGAGAAGCAAGTGTCGTCTTACCGGCTCCAGACTCTCCAACCACAGCATACTGTTTACCACCGGGTATAGTGAAACTGATTTTCTCTAAGACGTTCGTAGGTGAAGCCTCATAGGAGAAGGATACCTCTTTGAATGAGACCCTTCCCTCATCAACTGATATAGCAGAGGCAGCAATATGATCTTTTATATCAGGTTCGGTGTCCATGACAGAGAGGAACCGTTCAAAAGCAGCAGTCCCTTGTTGATATTGTTCAGTAAAATTGATCAATCTATCGATCGGAGGGAGGACGATCCCTACATAGAGTATAAAGGTGACTAGATCATAGATCTCCACTTTTCCCTGATATATAAGGATCACTCCACCTGCTATCACGCAAAAATAGTAGAGTTCCCGAAGTAGCATCATCCCAGAATGGAATCGAGCCATCACCGTATAGATCTGCTCTTTTGCCAATTGGAAGGAGTAGTTACTCTTACTGAACTTCTCTTGTTCGATGATCTCATTACTGAAGGATTTCACCTCACGGATCCCCTGTACGGAGTTCTCTACTACGGCATTTATATCTGCTATCTTCTCCCTCACATTACGAAAACCCTTCTTCATCTTCTTCCCATAGGTAAGACCCCAGATGATCATAATAGGGATAGGAATGAGAGAGACAAATGATAAGGCTACATTGAAGGTGAACATGAAGGAATAGGCACAGATGATCACGATCACTGAGATGATCAGGTCTTCTGGTGCATGATGAGCCACCTCAGCAATGAGGTTCAGATCATTAGTGATCCGAGACATGAGATGACCAGTCTTCACATTATCATAATAGGTGAAGGATAGTTTCTGTAGATGGGAGAAGAGGTCACCTCTCATATCCGCTTCCATGCGGACTCCGAGAAAATGCCCCCACTTGATCCTGATATAGGTGGCGAAACTCTTTGCAAGGTAGATCAGAAGCATCCATGCGAGGATTGTAAGAATCCTCTGCATGTTCTGCTCTGGTATATAGGTCTTCAACAGGTCTCGCGTCAATGCAGGCAGTAGGACTGACAACAAGGACGCGACTACTGCCACGCTCATATCAAGCAAGAATAACCTGATATGTGGTTTATAATAGGTAATGAATCTTCGTAACATCTATTTCCCGAATATTCTCGCAATGAAACCCTTCTTAGGATTCGTTGCACTTTTCTCAACCTGTGGTGCAGGTTTCTGCTG
Organism: uncultured Spirochaetales bacterium; assembly: GCA_964564075.1. Taxonomy (GTDB): domain Bacteria; phylum Spirochaetota; class Spirochaetia; order CAKZLE01; family CAKZLE01; genus CAKZLE01. The sequence continues at coordinate 3,935 of CAZLZY010000118.1, read as the reverse complement.
TACAGGTTCCTTAGGTTTCACATTCTGAGCAGGCTGTGGCTTCTTACCTTGAGCACTGTTCTGAGGTCTTTCGTTTTGGGGTTTCCCAGATCTATTCTGTGTAGAAGGTCTTGAGTTCTTCTGCTGAGGTCGGCTCTGCGGATTCTTATTCTGTGTTCTTGAAGCTTTCTCAACCGGTAGATCTCCACCATACATATTCTTATAGTATGCAAGTCGTTCATCAAAGGACAACTGCTCGATCTGCTTGAGACTCTTATGCTGTGCACTCTGGCCTTTAGGGTTGTGTCCAGCAGGTCTTCTCCTCGCCTGTCCAGTACCCGGCCCTTTAGCATGGCCGGTCCCAGGGTTAGGTCTAGGAGCAGCATTTGTTCTAGGTGCAGCATTTGTTCTAGGTGCAGCATTTGTTCTAGGTGCAGCATTTGTTCTAGGTG
>CAZLZY010000118.1:0-3404 GCA_964564075.1 uncultured Spirochaetales bacterium | reverse complement strand
CAGCATTTGTTCTAGGAGCATCAGTTGTTCTAGGTGCAGTAACAGGACTATTAACCTGGTGTGGCCTTTGATCAGATCTTCTCTGAGAATCTTGTCGAGGAGGTCTTGATGCATGCGTATTAGCACCTCTCTGTGTAGAGGAACTACCCTGTCTACTTTGACCTCTTGGCTGTTGAGACGTATTCCGTCTTTGTCCAGACCCCCTATAATCCTTCACAAGCTGTCTGAAGGAGAGATGAGCACTCTTATCATTGACCATTGGATAGGTCTCTTCATCAGCCCAGATTACTGGGATCTTCATTTGAATATAGTCTTCAATATTCTCAAGTCCATAGACGAACTGTTCACAAGCTAAAGTCACAGCAGATCCAGTCTTCCCAGCTCTTGCTGTCCTTCCGATCCTATGAACATAGTTCTCAAAGTCTTCAGGGATATCATAGTTCACCACAAGTTCTAGGTCATCGACATGGAGACCTCGAGCAGCTACATCGGTTGCTACGAGGAATTTGATCTCACCCTTCTTCATCTGATCCACGATCTGAAGTCTTTTATTTTGAGGAAGGTCTCCCATAAGGGCATGAGCCTCATACCCATTCAGTTCAAGTCTCTTTGCAAGTTCTACAGCCATTGATTTCGTATTGGTGAAGACGATCGCACTCTTCGGTGCCCTTGCAGCAAATATTCTCAATAGTAACTGTGATTTCTCTGATTTACTTACATGGAACAATTCTTGATTGATCTCTTTTACCGTGATCGTCTCAGATTCGATCTCTATCTCTTCGGGTTCATTGAGGAAATCCCATGCTAGGTTTCTCGCACGAACAGTAAGTGTCGCACTGAATAACATAGTCTGTCGCTGTTCACGATTACGCATCTTCTTGAACATGTCTCTAATATCAGGATAGAATCCCATATCGAATAGGCGGTCAGCCTCATCTACGACGATCATGTCCATCTTCTTATAATCTATCTTTCGTGCTTTCTCATAATCTAGAAGTCTTCCAGGTGTTCCGATGAATATATCGACACCTTTCTTAAGCAGTTCATCCTGCTGCTTGTAACCTACTCCACCGTAGAATGTTCCTACTACGAGGTCAGGAAACCCCTTTGAGAGCATCAATGTATCCTGTTCGATCTGAACCGCTAGTTCTCTAGTCGGTACGATGATCAAGGCTTTGTAGTCTGTCCCTTCAGGACGTTTTGCATACTTTTCAAAAATGGTAATGAGGAATGCTGCTGTCTTACCTGTTCCAGTCTGTGACTGTACCATGACGTCTTTACCCTGCAGAGAATGGGTAAAGACCCTCTCTTGTACAGGCATGCAGGTTTCAAACCCAGCATCTTGTATACCGATAAATGTATGTTCTGTTAATTGTAATTCACTAAATTTCATAAAAACACTATATATGTTTTTACACCTAACAGCAATAGAGTCAAAAGGTACTCATCTTCACTTATATACGCAAAAAACAAAAAAGAGCCACTCTCTCATATAAGAGAAAGCAGCTCTTCATCGATAGTCTATCGATCCTTCTTAGATATCGTATTTCACCCTATGTTTCTCATAGAACTGACCTCGGGAGACATAACATCTTCCGCATTCATCGTTTATCGCCTTCAGAAAACTCGGCATATTCGTAGCCATTCCTGCAGGAGCACCAAATGGTACATCTTCAATCAGAAGTTTATATTCATTGGCTCTGATTACAGCTTCAGATTTATTTGGGAATAATCTCAGGAAGAACTGTGAGCCTTCATCCTCAGAGAAGAATTTTCCTGTTGATCGATATTCTTCGACCCAATCCTTGATCCCCTCAGAGAGCTGTGTTCTGTTCATAGTCTTTTCTGCCGGCATCCCAAAATGGAGATGGAACCAGAATTCTATCCCCGGCTGATTGAATATGATCTTTACCTTTCTTCTTTCTGCAAGTTCCAACTGTGCAGTTAGCAGTTCCTGCTGAATCTCTAGATCCTTTGGATTGATCACACAACAGACTGTTGCGAAGCCCTCTTCTCTACGTCTTTTGATCGCCTCTTTTACCATCAACTCTAGATTCACTGCCTGTGGTGATTTCTGTATCACAGTGATGTTCGCATAGCGACAATCTCTTCGCATCTGTAGGAAGTAGAGTCTTTCGATCTCATTACAGGTATATATCAGGAGTGGATTCTTCGGTTCTTTTGCATCATGCTTTCTAGCCATTATTTGTCCTCCCTCATGCTTCTATGTACACATTCAGATAGAATAGGAACTGCTCCATATGCACCATTGAGGTACATCTCTTTTATTGAATCATTCTTTCTCACGACAAAATCTGCCAGGCTGTAATAGCGGGTACTGCCTTCTGAATCTTTTGAAGTTAGCCATATCTCATCAAATCGATGATGATCTTTTTTAAGTGGTGTAAGATCTACGCCAGTTGTCAACATCTGAGATTTGCTGAGTCTTGTCTCATATGCGAACTTCTCATATAACTCACTAAGGACCGTATCATGGAGGAGTAGTCCGAAGTCATCAGCAACGAGAAACATATTCCTCTGCATTGCCTGCCAGATGACAACTGCCATCATAGTGGTCCTTCTTGTTCCTAATGACTCATGTAAGAAAGGGGATACATATCGTGCTCGGTTCACACCGTGAACATAGAAGAGCCTATCCTTTGCACCCTCTTTCTCAATGATATTGAAATCCTTGATATCAATGAAGTCCATATTTTGAAGGAACTCTAACACACACCCCTTCAATGCTGGGTATCGTTTCATAGCCTTGATGATGAACTCTTCGCTCATGGGAGATAACCCGATCGGAATGATCACAAAGTCATCTCGAAACCATTCATAGATAGGTAGGAGTGATTCACTCTCTGCTCTAGCAGCATTTCCAAGGAACAGCTGGTTCCCAGGGAGTTTATTACTGAAGCGTTTCTTCACCCCAATATACTTCTTACCATAACTGAATACATATGAGCTCTCTTCTTCCGGATTCTCTGAAATGATCAGATCTCGTTCGAACAGTTTACTTGAGGCCCTTCCGATCCTCTGATAGAGGGATTCGCTATAGACTCGTTTATTATCTGCTTTGAGCGAATAGGTGTAATAGACAGGTAGTCCAGTCGCCTCATCCACTCCTCTGATAATCTGAATCGTAATAGAACTTGGAGATCTCTTACAGACTGAATCATAAGCAAATGCTGCCCCCGATAATCGATTAAGAGGATTAGTTTCCTGTTTAGAAGCCAGAACCATCCCATGTAACATCTCTAATGCTCTCACGACAGTGCTCTTACCAACCCCATTTGGGCCGATGATAGAGCAATATTTTAACAATGATATTCTTTCATCGATCTCTATCACATGATCAGTTCTCAATCTGCGATCTATGATAGATTCAAAAGTGAGGGTTT
>CAZLZY010000117.1:0-7216 GCA_964564075.1 uncultured Spirochaetales bacterium | reverse complement strand
ATCAGTGGCTCACCGTCTACCGTTGGTGGCTCAGTTGACTCCGGTCAACTGGCTCAGTCACAGCGTTGAACTCAGCGAACTCTCAACTGGGATGAGAACGAAATATGCCCTGACCTTAGCGTTATCACACCAGGCAAGACTCTTCATACTCGATGAACCAACAAGTGGTCTTGACCCTGCAGCTCGAGACGAACTGCTAGAGATCTTCCAACAATTAGTCGAGGATGGTCAGAAGAGTGTACTCTTCTCTACCCATATCACAAGTGATCTTGAAAAGTGTGCAGATTACATCACCTATATTCACGAGGGGCAGATCATCGCAAGCACCACGAAGGATGAGTTCATAGATTCTTATAAGGTTGTCAAAGGGACTCTTGATCAGTGCACTGATAGCATAAAAGATACTATGATAGCCTACAAGAAGAATGACTACGGGTTTTCAGGACTCTTAAGCTCAGAAGACTGTTCAGATGAACTAGATATGAATCTTACACTTGAGACGCCTACGCTAGATGATATCATGATCTATTTTGCACGAAGGGGGAGAGCTCATGTTATTTCTACTATACAAGGAATTCAAACTATCGATACATCCTTTTTTTCTCCTGTTCCCGGTTCTTATCGGAACACTGATGCTCATACCTCAGTGGATATTCTTTCTTGTCCCACTCTATTGTTGCTTTATCACGATGCCGAATCTCTTTGGTTCATACAAAGCCAATAATGATCTGAACTTCCTATCGATGCTACCAGTCAGGAAGAGGGATATAGTAAAAGCCAGGATCGGTGCAATCGTAGCATTGGAGCTTCTCCATATCATAATGGCTGCACTCTTCGCACTGATACATCTAAGAATCTACCAGAATCCAACTAACTTTGCCTTGGATCTGAATCCAGCCTTCTTCGGGCTAGTCTTCATCATGTTCGGTATATTCAATCTTATTATGCTCCCATTGTTCTTCAAGACTGGGTATTCTATTGGTGTGCCACTGACCTTCTCGATCATCACCGCTACCCTGTTTGGGTTCTGTATGGAGTTATTGGTCATCTTCAACAGTGGTTTTAAGAATCTTATAGAAGGTTCTGGTAACTGGACTCAAGCTCTTCTACTTCTTCTTGGTATAGGATTATTCATCTTATCCATATTCGCTACCTATACCTTGTCGGTAAAACGGTTCGAGAGTGTTGATGTATGATGCAGATCATCATATCCAATACTTCAGACATCCCGATATATCAACAGCTCTTCGATCAGATCAGCGGGCAGATCATTAAAGGGGATCTCTCCGGTGATCATGGGCTACCTCCGATCAGGAGAGTCGCAAAAGAGCTCCGGGTTAGTGTCATCACCGTAAAGAAGGCCTGGGAAGAGCTTGAAAGAGAGGGTCTCATCTATACCGTAGTTGGGAGGGGTTGTTTTATCGCCCCCTTAACAGAAGGAGAACTCAGTGCTAAGAAGAGGCAACTCGTCACTGCGAAGATCGTAAAGGATATATCCTATTATAAGAATATGGGCCTCACTTTCGAGGAGTTCTTAACTATTTCGAAGTCTCTTTATGAGAGTGATGATTCATAATACGCTCTCTCTATAAGAGGAGCAGTCAACCTAGAGACACCTTGATGGAATCAGAGATAGCCTATAGTCTGTCCTCATGAAACTAACATACAAGATAGACCCCTATGGGGGAGCCATCATAGACACCCCGGCAGTAACTATAACGACTGATCAGTTCGAGACGCTGATCAAGCTGACTTTGAAGAAGCTTCAGGAACAGAAGCTTAATCTTGCTTGGCTACAACTCCCCACAGATCAGGCGAATCTTGTAGAGATAACCGTCCGATACGGCTTCTTCTATCATCATGCAGATGCTAAAGGACTGCAATTAGTCAGCAGCCTCAAAGCCGATGCATTCATCCCAGGATATGCTACCCACTATATCGGTGCAGGTGGTGTAGTCATCGATGATGATAATAGGATCTTGACGATCCAAGAGAAATACCATACACGGAAACACTATAAACTCCCTGGGGGAGCCTTGGATCCCGATGAACATATCTCTAAAGGGGTAGTTCGCGAAGTATTCGAGGAGACAGGGATCAAGACTGAGTTCATCTCCCTAAACTGCTTCCGGCATTGGCATGGCTACCGATATGGGAAGTCAGATATCTACTTCGTATGTAGCCTCAAACCACTCTCCTCAGAGATCACTATAGACCCAAGAGAGATATCTGAGGCTATTTGGATGCCAGTCGATGAGTTCTTGACTCATGCGGATACACACCCGTTCAACAGAAAGATCGTTAATACCGCTATCAATGCTCGGGGTCTACAGATCGAAGAGATCGAGGACTATGGGACGAGAGAGACCCATGAGATGATGTTCTAGAAGTAGTGTATTGCTCCTATACTAGGACTAGTGTCATTCCCCGTAGTAGAGGGTAACTTCATGTGTTGCTAGATGACTCTCCCATTCTTCGGGGAGTCTTTCATCAGTGACGATACTATCAAGTTCGGGGATAGTAGTAATCGAGACAAATGAGGTCTTATCGAACTTGCTCTTATCTGTAGCTAGGATGATAGTCCCAGCATGATCGATCATCGCTTTTCTGACTTCCGCCTCTTCTTCATTCGCATCTGTGATACCCGTCACTCTATCGATTCCATCACAACAGAGAAACACCTTATCGGCATAGTAATCATGTATCATGTTGACAGTCGTCTGACCGACGAACGTACGGGTATTCGCCCTCAACGTACCACCAATGCAGATCACTTTGATCAGAGGGTTCTCTGAGAATATACAAGCGATCTCAGCAGAATTGGTGATGATCACGATATGTCGGAATCTTACGAATTCAGCAGCTATCTTCATAGATGTAGTACTTCCATCAAGGAAGATAGTATCTCCATCCTCGATGAGTGAAGCACACCTTCTCGCTATCTTACTCTTCCCTTCAGCAGCAGTGATCTTACGCATGGGAATAGGGAGGACACTATGCATCGTCTTACGGAGGGTAGCCCCTCCGTAGATCTTCTCGATAAGTCCTTCAGCGGACATGCGGGTCAGGTCACGTCTGATCGTCTCCTCTCCGACATCACAAAGGTTGCTGAGTTCGATTACAGTGATATTACCCTTCTCTTGTAAGAGGTTGTATATATATTGCCTTCGCTCTACTCCCAGCATCTTATGACTCCTTTCCCGCGGTGATTATATCATCAAATTCGAGTATTATGAGAACATCTTTTTCAGATTCACATCGTATGGTGCTCTAATGATCCCTTTCTCTGTGATAAGACCCGCTACCATCTCATGTGGAGTCACATCGAAGGCAGGATTTCGTACGGTGATCCCCTCAGGACCTGTTCTTCTCATCCCAAAGAAGGTAACCTCTTCTTCACCACGTTCCTCGATCTCAATATCTGAACCTACCGCCGTCTCTAGATCGATAGTTGATGAAGGACAGGCAACATAAACTGGAATATTAAAATGAGAAGCTAAGATAGCTACCCCGAGTGTTCCGATCTTGTTTGCCACATCCCCATTCGCAGCGACTCTATCGGTACCTACGATGACCATATCGATAAGACCTTCATTCATGAGAGAAGCAGCCATATCATCACAGTTGAGAGTCACATCGATCCCAGCTTGCTGCAGTTCCCAGCTTGTCAGTCTAGCACCTTGTAGTAGGGGTCGTGTCTCATCAGCATAGACTTTAAAGGAGATTCCTTTGTCATGAGCAAGATACATGGGAGCAGTTGCTGTCCCGAGTATAGAAGTTGCGAGTGAACCTGCATTACAGTGGGTGAGAATTCCCATCCCCTCTTTGATGAGCGGTAGTCCATTCTCTCCAATCTTCCTACAGATCACTTTATCCTCTTCATGTATCAGTACAGCCTCTTCAGTGAGGACTTTGATGATCTCTACTGTTGATAGGCCCTGCTCGAATAGATCATCTGCTTTAGCACAAAGTCGTTTCAATGCCCAAGACAGGTTCACTGCCGTAGGTCTTGAACTATTGAGATAATCAGCCTTCTTCTTGATCTCTGCTAGTAACTCTTCAGTTCCCAGATCGGTCTTTTCTCTGATACTGACGATCAGGCCATAGGCTCCGGCAATACCGATCGCAGGAGCGCCTCTGACTTTCAGTTTCTTTATGGAATCCCAGACCTGTTCTACGGTCAGTTGTTCTTCTTGAACTAACTCATTTGGTAATAATGTCTGGTCAAGAAAGAAGAGCTTCCCATCTTTCCAAACTACCGATATCGCAAGATCCTTATTACTATTCTTCATATTATGTCTCCTCACCTTAGTGTGATCACACTAAGTATATTATATTATAGATCTCGTAACAAACCGATACCCCTATGATCATACAAGATCAATAGGGGTATCCTAGATTCAAGTTCTTATATTAGTTCCAGTATTCAAGATCATAAGGTATAGATTTGAATCCTATTTAAAATCTGTTCCACCTAGATAGTTATAGAAGGCATGATTGACCCAGAACATTCTACTATCGATCTCTAGTGTAGGATCGATCGCTTTGAAGCCCATTACAGAAGCCTCTACATTCTCATTAAGAGCGAATGGATGAGCTTCATAGATTCCATAGGAGATCACATTATCAGTGATAGCATAATAACCTTCGCCCATCTCAACGGTCGAAGAGTATAATGGCTGCCACCATGAGGCATAGATCAATCCTGGTTCATCACTAGAATCTTTCTTCGCATAGGCAAGGATGATACTGTCAAACGCAGCTTTATCTGCTGTATTCTCAAACTCAAAATAGATATTATACTCTTTTGAATAGGCTACATAATTTCCATTAGGGATCTGTTTTACTTTGAAGTCTTCACTTTCAGTAGGAGTTCCCCATTCTTCAAGGTATAGGAAGGCACTTGTCTTGCCCTGGAAATCTACTTTTGCATCGATGCCTTCACTCTTGAGTAATCCAACGAGCTGTAGTGCATGCTTGATATCACTATGTCCATAATTGATGGTCAAAACTTCATCGAATGTTGGATTGTCTGCCTTCTTGACTACATTGTATCCTGTAGTGATTCCCTGAATGACACCTTCATCAACAATATCAACTAAAGCATTATTTTGTACGATACTATAATTGTTCCAGCTATCAAGAATAGATGCATAGATCGAATCATCAGAGATCATGCCAAGATAATCTTTTGTAATACCCTTGAAAGAGGCAGCAGCCTCTAGAAGATATCCCATATCATCACTACTCATATCTCCCTCTTCAACGTTCTCATTATACCAGGAGGCATCAACAAGGCCGATAGTCAGAGCGGTAGTTGCTAACTGATCTACTTTTTCAGCTCCGGTAGCCATGACTTCGAACCCTGCTAGAAGACTAGAATATTTCTCTTCTGGGAAGGTCCATGCTAATTCTGTCATCCCTACAGCAGACATAACATAACCTACTGCTTCATCAAGAGTCAGTACTTCCCCATCAACGATCTCAGTATCCGCTACTGATAATCCTAAAGCCCCTAGAGCCACTAAGAAATCATCTTCACTTGAGAGCATCTCAACAGAAACACCCTTCTCGACCAATACATTCGAATCCATCATATCCATCATCTGACTTTCAGAAGTGGTAGTACAAGAGATAGCCAATAAAGCTACTGCAATGATGATAGCAATTTTCATTCCTTTCATATGTTCCTCCATATTATTTGTTGAATAGTTCTTCAACACTTTTTCTTACTTTCATACATCATAATATGGAAATCCACATAATACAAGCATAAGTTTGATACATTTACTACACGATTACTACATTACTTAGCATAATACCTACAAACTATGTAAATAAGGCCTCCCCTACAAACAAAGAACTCCAATAAGCAATGGTGCTTTATAATGAGATATTCTCATGATTAGGTCATGGGAGGTTGAGGTTGACTAGGTCAATCCTAGTATGAGTCCGATAATAAAGATAGCTACAAGAGATGATTGAAGGATCGTTACATAAGTTGTTTATTGCATAACCAGTTAGAGCCTCATTCAATCTCAAAGAGATAGGCACTCCCTGAATCTAATCCATTATCATCATCAAAGAACGCACCTACTAACCCAGTCTGACCACTGATAGAGACTGAAGCTCCAAAATAATCAGAGGCAGCACCATCAGGAGCGGTTATCTTTGCCCCGGTATCCCAATCTCCACTTATTCCTTTGTGGAATATATAAGCACTTCCTGAATCTACTCCATTATTATTATTATCTAGAAAAGCCCCAACTACGACATCGTCCCCATCTATTGTCACAGAGTGCCCAAATCTATCATCTATTGCACCATCTGTCGCTATTATCTTTGTCCCAGTATCCCAATTACCATCACCATCTCTATGATATATATAGATACTTCCTGAATCTTCTCCTTTATCATTATCCTCAGGAGAGCCAACTATCATAGAGTCTCCACTGATCGCTACGGAATGGCCGAATGTATCACCTGCGGCGATATCAGCTGGAGTGATCTTAGTTCCAGCATCCCAGTTTCCATCACCACCTACACAGAAGATATAGATACTTCCTGAGGTAGTACCCTTATCATCATCCCAAGGGGCACCAACCACTACAGACTCTCCACTTATAGCCACGGCCAAACCAAAACCATCACCTTCAGTTCCATCAGAAGCTGATATTCTTGTCCCAGTATCCCAAGCTCCATCACCACCTCGATGGAATATGTAGGCACTACCTGAATAAGTTCCATTATTATCATCACCGCTTGATCCAATCACAGCATAATCTCCACTGATTGCCACTGAATGTCCAAAGGTATCAATAGGAGCACCATCTGATGCGACTATCTTCGTTACTTCCATCCATCTTGCATAGAAGTGTTTATCACCAGTTGTTCCATTTGGTATTGTTGACGAGAGCGTAGAATACCCTTCATCACTGTACCACCCTACAAAGAAGAATCCGTTCTTAGTCGGAGCATCAAGAGTTATGAGATCATCACTTGTATTATAACCGGTAGGATTATTACCATAAATCCCTCCATCTAATACATACTGGATCGTATAGGTCTGAATAATGGGGTCTAATTTGCAATTGATCAGTGTGGTAACGGTCACCATACCGATAAGTATGAATAGCATGAAAGAACCATAATGAATAACAAGTCTTGCCATAACAGATTGGTTCAAACATTTTCTTTGCATGCTAACATCCTCATC
>CAZLZY010000116.1:392-7225 GCA_964564075.1 uncultured Spirochaetales bacterium | reverse complement strand
GTCGAGCATATATCCTTCAGTTCCGATATAACTGAAGCTGGGAGCATAGTCGTCATGACCTTTATAGGTACGACTGACCCCCTCCTTATGAGAATTTGAGTTGTCTAAGGAGATACCTCCACATCAACAGGGATGTATCTTCCATATTGACTGATGATAGAGATGAGTTTTACCCGCTGTTGTAGAGCTGTATTCACCTGATCAAGAAAGGTGTGAAGCCGTGCAGAAGCCGATCTCACGATCTGTTCCACATACAATCGGAGCGTATCAGGAGCATACACCCGCTTTAGCTTTAAAGCTTGGCGGAACAGTCGATCATGACGAAATTGATCAATCTCAGCAAATCGTGTTCTTCCTTGAACCTGAAGACCTGCTAATATTGTCAGTACCTAACGCTCTTTTTCAGTAATGGAATCTGATTCTCCACAAGAAAGTCCACTTTTGGATAAAATCTTTCCGACGAGTACGATTTCCCCTGTGCTAGATAGCGTATCTGGTGTAGATTTTACATTAATCAAGTTCACCCTCCTAGTGATTAGTGTTTGTTAATAATTCATTATACACCATAGGGTTGAGCTTGGTTGTTTTTTTTCTATACGGCTTCAGGATTATGTCTATGATAATAAATGAACGAGGAATATTAGACTAAGTAACGTAACTACTCAGGTCTTCTGATAACTATGAGTTGAGAAATGACAGGGAAAATGAATTATTGAATAATGCCACTAGGGATTTATATGGATTGCCACCATTCTTTCTGACTATGTCAATCACTGAGAAGATCAATCAGGATTTTGACCCTCCATTGGCAGAGCGGAACGAACCGACGATTTTCATCTTTTGCTTGCTCATGCGAAAGCTCTTCTCAGCAATTAATTCAAATAGTAAAATTAATTGCTGAGCGTTCATACCGCCTTTCTAAGAAGAAAATGCAGATAGCCGGGACCTTCAGAGCAAGTGATGGAGGAGAGCGTTTCGCTACTATATTTTCCATCATTGACACCTGCAGAAAGAATGGGATCGGACCAATTCAAGCTTTATTAGAAATACTTGCAGGCACTTTCTCGTTTGATTTCCTCGGGTCAGCCTGCTAGGTGACCTGAGTAGTTACTAAGTAACAAGAATAATACTTTACCACAAACGTTGCAAACGTTTGTTATTATATGGACATTCTGAGAGTATATAGAGTAAAAACAAAATTATCTTATCGATAAATATGTATAGATAAGAAAATATTAATTATTGTATAATAACAACTTATTAAGTTACTAAACTATTTTCTTGACAAAATATACAAGTCAGTCATATAATAGTTCTATTGGAAACGTTTGCATTAAAGTTGCAAAAATACCAGCTAATATAAAAAAGGTAGGAGAAAATGATGAAAAAAGGTTTACTGATTATGTTAGTTCTCGTTTTGGCAGTAACAACTGTATTTGCAGGAGGACAACAGGAAAAAGAGGATTAAGGTTTCAAGATTGGTTATGTAAGTAATAATTTCAACGACACATTCCAAACATATATCAATGCAGCAGCAGAAGAATATGTAGATAGCCAGGAAGGCTTGAGTATCAGCCTAGTTGACGCTCAGGAAGACGTGATTAGACAACAGGACCTTGTAAATACATTTTTAGCTCAAGGTGTTGATGCCCTTGTGGTTGTACCTGTAGACACAAGCGCGATGGAAGCAATTACGAGAGCAGCGAAAGAGGCTGGAATACCTCTCTGTTATATCAACAGAAATCCCTATGCCAATAGGACTATTCCTGAAAATGTATATTATGTGGGATCACAAGAAATAATCGCTGGACAGCAGCAGATGAATTATATGGGCGAACTTCTTGGTGGAAAAGGTGGAGTTGCTATCCTTATGGGTAAACTTGATAACGAGGGAGCTATTAAGAGAACACAAGGAAATGAGTCTGTTATAACTGAGAAATATCCAAATATTTCTATACTTGCAAAAGAAACAGGAAACTGGCAACGAGATCAAGGTCTAACATTAACAGAGAATTGGTTAACAACATATGGGACTAAACTTAATGGGATCCTAGCAAACAACGATGAGATGGCTTTAGGTGCTGTCAAAGCTTTGGAAGCTGCTGGTAGACAAGACGTATTTGTCATGGGTGTAGATGCTATTCCAGATGCTAAAGATGCTGTTGGAAAAGGAATCTTAACAGCAACAGTGCTTCAGGATGCAGTAGGACAAGGCCGTGGTGGTGTAGAAGTTATTCATAAGGCACTTATGGGTCAGACTCCTGAGTCTATAATCTGGGTACCTTTCGTATTGATTACCCCAGAAAATTTGGCTGATTTCCAATAAGAGTCTAAGAGCATGAAGATGGGGGATGAGAATCCCCCATCTTTATAAGAGAGTATGGAGTAGCATATGGCTGAAGAGAAATATCTTCTAGAGATGGATGATATCGTAAAGACATTTCCTGGTGTCAAAGCTCTAAGGGGCGTCTCCCTGAAAGTTAAACTTGGAGAAATTCATGCCTTGATGGGTGAGAATGGAGCTGGTAAATCTACATTGATGAAATGTTTAGCTGGTATACATCCGCCAACATCAGGAACCATAACCTTCGAAGGGGAGAAGCTTGGCACGTATAACACTGCACAGGCATTAAAGATGGGGATCTCAATGATTCACCAAGAATTAAGCCCTGTTCTGCATCGATCAATAATGGAAAATATTTGGTTAGGACGTGAGCCAAGAAACAAATTCGGATTAATCGATCATCATAAGATGTATGAGGACAGTTATACTGTTCTTAAAGAGATCGATGTAAAAGAAGATCCGAAAACTCATATGGTCGAATTGACTGTAGCAAAGATGCAGATGATCGAGATAGCTAAGGCGATCTCATATGACTCAAAACTCATCATCATGGATGAGCCCACGTCTGCATTAACAGATAAAGAGATTCAACAACTGTTTGGGATCATGAGGAGATTGAAGGGGCAAGGTAAGAGTATTATCTACATCTCCCATAAGCTTGATGAGATCTACGAGGTGACTGATAGAATTACCGTCTATCGAGACGGTGAGTATATCGGTGCGGAAGATACAAAAGATCTACCTATCGATAAGATGATAAATATGATGGTAGGACGAGATGTTGATGATTTATTTCCAAAGGTTATCTGTCCTATAGGTGATGTGAAATTAGAAGTAAAAAACCTTTCACATAAGAAATATTTCAAAGATGTCTCCTTTACCGTTAGGAAAGGAGAGATCTTAGGTATCGCAGGACTCGTAGGGGCCGGTAGGACAGAAGTTATAGAGACAATTTTTGGAATAAAACAGAAATTAAGTGGTTCTATTAAAATCGATGGTGAAGAGGTTGATATAAAGACTCCTAAAGATGCCATTTCAAGGCACCTTGCTATTCTCACTGAAGACCGAAGGATGTCTGGTATCTTCCCTATGCTATCTGTACGATTGAATATGGCTATTGCAAATTTACCAAAATTTATCAATGGCTTCGGGCTCTTGAAAAAACGGGAACTCCAACGGGTATGCAATGAATATGAAAGAAAGATACAAATTAAGACTCCCAGCCTCATGCAAAAAATAGAGAATCTTAGCGGTGGTAATCAACAGAAGGTCCTTGTAGCTAGATGGTTGATGACGAATCCTGAGATCCTCTTTCTTGATGAACCTACAAGAGGGATCGATGTTGGAACAAAGTCTGAGATTCACAGACTCATCACTAGTCTAGCTGGAGAGGGTAAATCAATAGTGATGGTTTCATCAGAGCTTCCTGAAGTGATGGGCATGAGTGACCGGATCATGGTCATGCATGATGGGCATGTTACGGCTATCGTTGAAAATTCAAAAGAGCTGACCCAGGAAGAGTTAATGCGGTATGCAACTGGACGAATAGTTGCAGCTACCACCTAGTAAAGGAGATGAAGAAATGACTTCATTAGTGAAGAACTTTGACGCAAAACAAATTTTACAGAAATATGGGATCGTATTTGTTCTCATCTTAATGATTATAGGATTAAGCATCGCTCAGCCTGCATTCTTAAGTCGATATAATATATTTAATGTACTTACCCAGAGTTCTATTTTTGGTATCATGGCTTTGGGGTTGACCTTTGTCATTATCTCAAAAGGTATTGATATTTCAGTTGGTTCAATACTAGCATTCTCTGGGGTTATAGCTGCTTCGTTGGGACAGTCTGCAGAGGCTACCTCAAAGTACTTTCCCAATCTTCCAATAATGCCTATTATCATACCAATTCTTGCCGCTTTAGCAGTTGGTGCATTATGTGGAGGGCTTAGTGGATTTCTTATCGCAAAAACTCGGATACCAGCATTTATTGCAACACTAGGTATGATGACAGTTGCACGAGGAATGGCTTTGATATATACCGATGGGAAACCTGTTAGTACCTTGATTCCCTCTTTTACAGCACTTGGTGGAAAACTCTTTGGAGTGATTCCTATTCCAGTGATTATCTATTTCATCATGATCATCATCAGTACGATACTTCTCAATAATACCAGGTTTGGAAAGAATGTCTATGCCATAGGTGGAAATATAAATGCTGCTGAGGTTTCTGGTGTGAATGTCAAGAAGAACCTTATTCTTATCTATGCCTATAGTGGCCTATTGGCAGGACTTGCCTCAGTTGTTTTTGCAGGTAGAGTCGGTTCAGTCCATCCAGGAGCGGCAACCGGATATGAGTTGACAGCTATTGCTGCAACAACAATCGGTGGTACTAGCCACTCTGGTGGTATAGGTACAATTTGGGGTGCATTTGTCGGTGCTTTGGTTTTAGCGGTCTTACGTAATGGTCTTACTCTTCTCGGTGTAGATGCATATTGGCAGCAGGTAGTAGAAGGTGTAATCATCGTTGTTGCGGTAATTATCGATATGCGAAAGAACGCAAAGAAAGACTAGGAGGACATAATGCAAAAAGTACGTATTGGGTCTGTTGGGCTTGGTAGATTAGGCCTTCAGCATGCTCAGAATATTGCTACAAGAGTTATGAATGCAGAACTTATGGCACTGTGTGATATTGATGAGAAAAATCTTAATGAAACTGCTGATAGATTGAATGTCCTTTACCGGTTTACCGATTTTAATGAGATGGCTGAGTGTGAAGAAATCGATGCAATCTGTATCGTCTCTCCCTCCTTCCATCATACTCAACAGATTGAAAAGGCATTATCCTGTGGTAAACATGTATTCTGTGAAAAGCCATTAGGAGTTACGGTGGCTGAGTGTAAACTCGCAGAACAAGCTGTCGAGACATACTCAGAACAGGTCTTCATGTTGGGGTTTATGAGAAGGTTCGATGAATCCTATATGTATGCCCACCAAAAGGTGGTTTCAGGGGAGATAGGTAGGCCCATTATGTTCAGATCCTACAGTCAGGACCCAGAAAAGTTCATAGATGGTGCGATTAAATTTGCTGGTCATAGTGGTGGACAGTTCCTTGATATGGCAGTTCATGATATTGACCTTGCAAGATGGTTCTTAGGAACAGAACCGAAAAGTGTCTATGCGATAGGTGGGTGCTATGCTCATGATGAGTTCGCTCAGTATAAAGATGGTGATAATGTCTCCTGTTTGATGAAATTTGATCATGATGAGATGGTATTTCTTTTTGCAGGAAGGACTGCTCCCCATGGATATAATGTTGAGACTGAGATAATAGGAACAAAAGGAATTTTAAGAATCGCATCGATTCCTCAGAAGAATCTTGTAGAAGTATTAGATGCTAACGGTGTACGAAGAGAGTGTAGTGAGAACTTTCTTGAAAGATTTGAGACTTCTTATGTTAACGAAATGCAGGAATTTGTATATTGTATCCTTGAAGGAAGAAAACCCGAGGTCACAGTATACGATGGGACGAGAGTCTCAGAGATAGCATATACTTGTAAGGAGGCCTTTGAAACGGGTGAATTAATGAGGTTTTAATGAAACATAACCAGGTAACCATAAAAGATATTGCTGAGATTGCAGGTGTGAGTTTTTCAACTGTATCGCGATGTCTTAATGATAGTCCCCTTGTATCTGATGCGACAAAACAAAAAGTTGCGAAGATTGCCCAAGAACTTGATTTTGAATTCAATGCAAGTGCTAGAGGGTTGATCACTAGTGAAGTCGGTACAGTAGGGATCGTATTACCTGAGCAGTATACGAAGATCAGCGTCAATGTATACCATGGAATGTTAATGAATAGTTTGCGATCAAGTTTAGAAAAGCGTGATGTTGATATGATCGTTACCTATCACAAAAACCATTATACCGGACAGAATAATATAACAAGATTGGTAACCCGAAGAAAGATCGATGGATTGATTGTTCTCATGGAGAATATGGATAAGAAGACTCTAAACTTCTTAAGAAGTAGACAGATTCCCTTTGTCTGTACTCATTACCCTCCAAGTGAACAGGTCAAAGACCAGGATGTTATCTATACGGATCATTATGCTGGTGGGAGGCTCGTTGCTGAGCACCTATTATCGAAAGGGCATACCGATTTTACTCTATTAGCTGTTGCGGACTCTCATTTGGAATTCCAACTGAGGGATGAGGGATTCACTGATGCGATAAAGAAAGCTGGAGGGGCGATAACTCGTTACCTCACGAGCTCAGAGTTTGAACCCTCTCGGAATATGGTAAAAGAGCATATCTTTGAGATTCAGAAGACCAGTGCATTATTTGGACTTAATGATCTAATGGCGCTAGGGGCTATTCGTGCATGTAAAGATGCTGGAATGGTCGTGCCTGATGATCTCGCTGTAGTAGGATATGATGATAGTGAGTTTGGGCAGTTTTCTTCCCCTTCATTGACATCTATCCACC
>CAZLZY010000116.1:0-382 GCA_964564075.1 uncultured Spirochaetales bacterium | reverse complement strand
AAAAGAAGAATTAGCAGTATTATCCTGTGATCGACTCTTTTATCAGATTGAAAAAGAGAAACAGAATCAGGAAATATTACGTAAATTAATCAGCATACAACCTGTGCTGGTCGTTAGAGAATCTACCTGATTCATATCGCCTATCCATAAAAGCTGCATGTTCCAAAGCAGCTATGATGAGACAGTGATGTGCATCAGGAACTAGGAAGGATAGGTATGATCATTAATCAAAAAGACCCTTTTACTGTTGGGTATACACCCATTACTGAAATTCAGGGGAAAAACTCTGAGATGCTGCTTGATTTCGGTATTCTTGTTTTATCACCAAAACAAAGCTGGAAATGTTCACTGGAATTGGAGCGAGCATTTCTTCTGATCAAAG
>CAZLZY010000115.1:0-7253 GCA_964564075.1 uncultured Spirochaetales bacterium | reverse complement strand
ACTGTGAAGGCAAGGAGAAACCGTTTTTCCTTATCGCGGATGACAGCAGTTATTATCGGAACAGATCAAAGAAGGTCGAGTTATCTGCAAGGAACTGGGATCATGCCCTTAACCGTTGCTACAAGGGTTTCAGAATGCTTACCCTTGCATGGACCGATGGTATTTCTGTTTTACCGGTGGCTTTCTGCAATATGAGCACCTGCAACACCAAAAACAGGCTCAACGAAGCGAAGGTTCTCTGTGATAAGCAGCAAGACAGCTTCGGGTATCGTATTAGACAGTTAGCTCAGCAGAAGATGAACGAAACACTACTCGACCTCCTTGAGGTAGCAACTGCGGCGAAGCTCCAGGCAACATATGTGCTTTGTGATAAATGGTTTTCCAGTCCGGTCACCATCTTTTCTATCTTGGGTAAGGGCTATGAGGTTATCTGCATGCTCAAGAACTCCAGTACCTACTATATCCACGAAGGGAACAAACGGACGCTAAAGCAGATTTTTAGAACGCTGGTGGAGGCAGACAGGATTCAGAGGAAACTGGATCGAAAAGCCGGCAAAGTAACAGGCAACCATAAGAAATTCCTGTTCTCCACCGTTATTTCTCTGGTAAACAAGCAGGAAGGAACTACCAAAGAAGTGAAACTCGTGTTTGTTCGCAATCGAAACAAGAAGAGTGCTTTCCTAGCTATCCTCTGCACCGACACTGGGCTTACAGAAGACCAGATCATTGAATTCTATAGCACCAGGTGGGGTATAGAGCTGCTGTTTCACACCTGTAAGTCCTTTTTGAGACTGCAGAAGAGTACCCAGTCTCTTGATTATTCTTAAAATCCTCGCAAGCACCGCGATCATCATGTTCCAGTATTCGATGCTTTCCTGGTTGAACCGCAATAACTCGGATGAGATAAGTTTTGGGGAACTCTTTTATCAGCTCCTTGAGGAGGTGCAGGATGTTGCTTTGTTCTACGCTATCGAGCTGGTTCTGTCGTTATTCATAGAAAACATCGCTTCCGAATACTCGCTTCCCCTGGAAAAACTGATTGAGACATTGAACAAATTTCTCAGACAACTGCCTCTCGTATTGAAAAAACACTTCGAGTCAGTTGCTTGATGGGTATGCGAACTTTGAGATATCAGATGCGTTTAAGAATTCAGTCCCAATGATACTATCGATATAGTACGGAATATATACCTTGTAACCTGTGGGACTCAATCAGCCCCTTATCTCAGAGATCTCTCAGAAAGAGAAATAGATCCTTCAGCGATTTGATATAGAATTATCTTTACCTAGTATCCTGCATTCCCGAGACTCATAACGAGGCCGGTGGTTCGATTCCGAGAACACGATAGAGATCTCGCTGTTTATCTAAGAGGCCCCTTGACTGCAGCCGTTTTTCTGGGTATGCATAGCACTCTATGACATCGAGTTTATCGAACACTTCATTCATCGTATACTTCTCAAACAATGCACGATCCTGCATCTGTTTCTTAAGGTAGGAAAGAAGGATCAATCCGACATAAGAGACGAATAGTTTCCCCTCCAAACTCCTTTCTGATGAGGTGAGTGTCCTGCGCATATTCATCCGATCTTTCACATTACCAAAGGCTTTCTCTACCACATCCTTCGTCCGGTATACTATTCTAGATGAAGTACAACGGGTACCCCAACTGTTTTCCTAAATGAAACATACTAGCTGTTTTGAACCTCTGGATTCTTTACTAAAACACCATGAGATCATAGCAACTTTTGCTAATGTCATAGTTCATGAGAATAGCTAATCGCTTATCTTGTTTGTAATACCCCTTAGTTCTCTTTCCAAAGTTGGTTACCTTCTTAGGGATATCCTATCTGATACTATGACTTCCTATCGGGATTGCATGATACTAACGATTATAGTCCTCGGTCTTCACTATGAGGAGATCCTCAAGGCCTTAGACACCCTAAAGGAACTACCATGACACCATCTTTTCTTTGGTATGCAAATTCAGTTCCTGTGATGATCATTAGGAAAGAGGGTGGATTTGTCTTATTATTGTTGATTCTCTCTTTTAGCGCTAATAGATTCTTCGCAGCTTCATCAACCTGTCTAGCACCAAGCTTCACTTCAATGGCAGCCCAGCGGCCATCATTAAGATGCAAAATAGCATCTGCTTCAAGACCACTTTTATCTCGATAATGGGAGAGACCCCCTCTCAATGCTTGGCTATAAACCCTCAGATCTCTAATAACAAGTGATTCAAAGAGTAGGCCAAAGGTATTGGGGTCATAGAGTAGGTCATGGGGAGAAGCTTGAAGAAAATATGCTGCTATTGCCGGATCGACAAAATGATGAGTATCTGATACTCGAATAGTGGTTTTCGAACGAAGTCTAGGACTCCAAGCTGGAAGATCATCTATCACGAATAGTTTGGTCAAAGCAGATAAATAAGAATCCAATGTATTAATATGAATACTTTCATCATTCTGCGAGAAGTCCTTGAGAATGGTAGTTTTTGAAGCTTGTGATGCTGTATGTCTCGCATATGATCGTAGTATTGAAGTCACTTTTCGCTCATCTCGTGATACACCATCAACTGTCGTGATATCAGACTTGACAAGTGCATCACAGTATCCTGCTATTTGTCTACGGTTAACGGCTTCACTTTTCCCGATCATACCTGGCCAACCACCTCGAACAATGAGATTGGCATAATCTTGAATTTTCAAATTCGATCTAGTAGCTATCAGGTGAGAATTTTCAAAAAGCTCCATAATACTGACTGATCCATTGGAGTCTTGAGATTCAAAGAGACTCATGGTGTACATCTTCAGACGAGAGATTCGTCCTGCCCCTGAATGTTTTAATCTATTCTCATCCACAGTGGTAGAACCTGTCAGTATGTATAGACCTACTTCGCCTTTGACATCAACATCATGTCTCACGGCATCCCATAACTGAGGAGCCATCTGCCACTCGTCAATCAATCGGGGATTTTTACCCTTCAGCAAAAGGGAGGGTGTCAGCTCTGCCATTTGTACATAAGCTTCTTGATTATCAGGAGACTGCATACTTAGTGTGCTTTGAGATATCTGTTGTGCAGTAGTTGTTTTTCCACACCATTTCGGTCCCGTCAGTAAGACCCCACCAAAAGCATGTAACTCTTCTTGAAGTAGTGAATCCATAATTCGCATCATGTAGGTTTTCATAATACACACCCCTACACAAAAGATTAACATATAATGTGGGAAATGTCGATATTCTATTGTGGGAATTGTCTAGATAATATTGTGGGAATTGTCAGCTATCTGGTGAAATTATAACACATATCCCATATTGGCATCATTTGCAAATGAACTCTCACTCTATAGAGGTATAGGTTCAGGAATATTGAGAGCCCTACAGAATTATCATGATATAGATTTTATCGATGATAGGGATGGGAACTCATTTACTTGTATAATTAGAAAACCTAATGTATTTCATGTAAGCTTCATCCTCTCCTCTATCATTCTCAGACAGACTGGGCTCTGTGATCAGGGCTCTAGTCTCTCTACTTCTAGTCGTGATCGTATGAAGCTTACATACAAAATAAGCAAAACTATAGAATTCTCCATATGGCTATATCATGTAGTGCGAAGAATCAAGAAATCTGGGTCTAGAGATAAGAGGAGAGTAGCACATGCATAGGAGTCTATGATATACATGAGCCATGTATACAGAACTCACGATCTCTTATATCAGAAACACATTGGCAAGGACCCCGGTCATCTACTCACGGGGTGAGACTCTCTATCATCTTGGGGGGTATACCCTGAGCGATCATGTATCAGACCCTCTACAGTATCGTTATACCTTTGATGGGACTTACGGAGAGTATGAGATAATCCTGAGCGGTATCGAGAAGGAAGGGGAGGTGCATCTTAGTTCTACCTGCACCTGTCCCTATCCGCATGGCGGCTGCAAACATATCGTCGCAGCCCATCTAGACCTATCCCGGCGACTGAAGAACGCATCGATGCCGGAGTATCGGTCTGTGGAGGAGCTTCTCTCAGATGAGGGGCCTGAGGATCTTGAGTCGCTTGAGGTCATGACTCCAGAAGAGATCATGGAGTCTGCCTTAGAGTCACGTCATAGGCGGGCAGAGGATGAGGAGTTCATCCTGGTCCCGGGAGAACTCTTCAAGGGACAGCATGTCATCAGGAACAAAGCATCTCAGGAGTACACGGTGACCATCTATGATGTCGATGAGATTCATGGACACTGTACCTGTCCTGACTATGCCGGTAACCATCTTGAGGTCTGTAAGCACCTCGTATTCGCCCATAGGGCACTGAAGAAGAAGAGAACCCTCCTCTCACGGACGAAAAAGAGACCGTTTCCCTTCATCCATCTCACCTGGGACTCACGGCTGCAGAGACCCGTATGCTGTTTCGAGATCATAGAGGATGATGAGATCAGGAAGAAGATCGAAGAGGTCTTCTCCCCTGTCAGGCAGACCAGAGCTTCCTCCGGCTGCCGTCTCTATCAGTACACGAGAAGCAGCATCCTTCCTCTCTACCATATCTATGCGAGATATGCCGATATCCCGGAAGGGAGCCGTATGCTCTTCGATGACCGGCTGATCGGGAAGATGAATCAGCTGTTCCTGAACCAGGAGCTGCAGCGGGTCGCAGGGGAGTTTTCCATCGACTACTCATTCCTCAAAGCGACCCTATATCCCTACCAGAAAGATGGTATCGAGTTCTCAGCATTCAAGGAGGCCTCGATCATCGCTGATGAGATGGGGCTCGGGAAGACCCTGCAGGCCATAGCGATAGCAGTCATCAAGAAGCAGGCTTTCGATTTCTCTAAAGTGCTCATCGTCTGCCCGGCGTCACTGAAGAGTCAGTGGGAGCTTGAGATCAGGAAGTTCACCGATGAGACCGTGCTAGTCATCTCAGGTCCTCCTGAAACAAGGCAGTATGGCTACTTGGAAGATGATTCATTCTTCAAGATCACCAACTATGAGGCCCTCCGCCGTGATATCCCAACCGTCGAGAGGTGGGAACCTGATTTCGTCATCCTTGATGAGGCTCAGCGCATCAAGAATTTTGAGACGAAGACCCACCTTACCATCAACCGAATCCCGAAGAAACACTCCCTAGTGATCACGGGAACTCCTCTGGAGAACCGATTGGAAGACCTCTACAGCATCATGCAGTTCTGTGATCCTGATCTGTTCACCCCTCTGTGGGCCTTCGCGGCAACCCATTATCGGATCAGCAGGAGCAAGAAGAACAAGATCGTCGGGTACCGGAACCTTGATATCATCCATGATAAGCTGAGATCTGTTCTCATCAGGCGTACGAAGAAGGATGTCTTCGAATCCCTGCCTGAGATCATGGAGAACAACTACTATCTCAAACTTCACCCGCAGCAGGAGAAGCGTCACAAGCGGTACATGTCGAGACTCAGGAAACTGGTGAATAAGAAGTACCTCACCCCCATGGATATCAGACTGCTGCAGAAGACACTTCTGTGTATGAGGATGGTGTGTGATTCCACCTTCCTCATCGATAAGAAGACCAACTTCTCACCGAAGCTCAATGAGCTTTCGGCCATCCTGCAGGAAGAGGTGGTCGGCAACGGCAGGAAGGCGGTCATATTCACCGAATGGACGACGATGACCCATCTTGTGGGTAATCTCCTTGATAAACAGGGTATAGGGTTCGTGGAGTTCAGCGGTAAAGTAAAGGTCTCAAAACGGCAGCAGCTCATCGACAGGTTTTTCGATGACCCGGAATGCTTGGTCTTCCTCTCGACCGATGCTGGTGGAGTGGGGCTGAATCTACAGAACTGTGATCTTCTGATCAATATCGAACTCCCCTGGAACCCGGCAAAACTCAACCAGCGTATCGGTCGTATCCACCGGATCGGACAGACGAGTGACAAGCTCAATGTCATCAATCTATTGAGCAGAGATTCGATCGAGGAGCGGATCCTCGCTTCCCTTTCCATGAAACAAGATCTCTTCGATGCAGTCTTCTCAGGTACTGCCGATGAGGTCGATTTCAGCCGTGAAGAACAGAACCGGTTCCTCAAACAACTTCAGTCGATGTTCTCGGATGAACTGGAGAAAAGTGATACGATGGAAGATAAGATAGAAGACGAAGGAGTTCTTGAGCAGTTCGAACCGGATCTGTCAGATGAGGTCTCCCCTGCTATCGATATCAGGCAAGAGGAGACCTTCTATGTAACTGCAGAGGAGGCTCAGAGACCTGCTGCTGCAGTTGCAGCACCTGCCCGATCGGTAGAGCAGGAGCTGGTTGCAAAGCAGGAACAAGAACCATCGGCTCCAAGTCTCAGCTATGATCAACTTGAAGCTGTCTTGAACCAGGGACTATCCTTCCTCAACACCCTGACGATGGCAACGACAGGAAAGGAACTCTTCAGTGATGCTGAAGAGAAGAAGCATGTCGAGGTCGATCGGGAGAAGGGAGAGGTAGTTCTCAGGTTTAAGCTATGATCTACATTATAGATACAGTCTTTTCATATGAACCTATTCGGCGGATAAGAAGGAGTAAACGGTGATACGAGAGGGAACATTACTTACTAGAGACGGCATACAGAATAGCTTTGCCTGGTTGTTCGAGCAGGGGAAGTTTGCAGGTCAGCAATTCAAGGCTATTGCTCATGCTCAATGCGGGAACCCAACCTGTTCCTGCGGTTCGATGGTAATCAAGTTTGAAGAGATCCCCAGCCTAGGAAGAGACAGGGGATCTCCTCAGATCATCAACCATTATAGAGTCGTTCTTGATGTGGTAGAACGGAACACCCCTTCATTGGAAGATAGCTCGGTAACCTGTGGACCTGAGCTTTCTGCATTCGCAGGGGATCTTATCAGGGAACTCTCTGAAAGAGAATGGGAGGAGCTGTATCTATTATTTCGTTCGTTGAAGCAGCGGCAGTCTTTCGATCCCAAGAACCTGGCAGAGCTGAAGGTCGATTTCTCCCAGTTTCATCTCCAGCAAGGAGACCTTCTGGGATATCCTGAAGTCTTCCCCTACGTGGATCAGTATCAAATAGATGTTGATGGGAAAGAGTATGTTTGTATAGACCAATACTGTATAGCACCAACTTGCAGCTGTACCCAAACACTCATCTCCTTTCTGGAGGTGGGTGAAGGGGTTTCTGATGGTCTTCCTGTCGTCAATCTCATGTACGATTACCGGACTCGGAAGTGGAAACCGTTTGATGATGGGGAATCGGTGCATGAAGAGCTACAGAAGTCTTT
>CAZLZY010000114.1:5096-7265 GCA_964564075.1 uncultured Spirochaetales bacterium | reverse complement strand
GAAATATAAAGACCGATGATACTTGTTTTGGTATGGAAAATATGTTCGTCACACATCTCCTTGATTTCTATTAAATCAGCATCATCAATCGAATCAATAATTTCATTCAATTCTAAAAAGCTGTTTATAGAATAATTATTTAATGTAGCTCTTGTCCATTTTTCTTCATGTAAAAGTTCTTGTATCTTTTCTAGCATTACATAACTCCAATTATAGTATATAATTACAATATTAATTACAAATTTAAAAGTGCGTATGAAATCTCACAGATTCATAACATTAGAAACTGTCAATCCAAGGTCATATCATTTGTTATAATAATAGACAGGAAACCATATACTAAAGAAATGGATATCAAATTGATTAGAAACCAAAACACTTATCTATAGAATATATTAAATTAATTATACTTTCAATAAACTATTGTATTTTTATAGCAATTAGAATGATCATATTTCACATTTATGATTCTAATCAAAGATTATTGAGTTTTTTTTCAAATTTTGGTATAAATTACCTATGAAAGAAAAAAAATTAATCGTAGCTCCTTCTGTATTATCAGCAGATTTCTCAAATATCACTCAAGAGATAGAATCCATCAATGAATCGGGTGCCCAATGGGTTCATCTTGATGTGATGGATGGTAATTTTGTACCGAATATTACTTTTGGTCATAAATTCATCAAAGATATCAGATCAAAGTCAGATCTCGTGTTTGATACTCATCTCATGGTTTTACATCCGGAGACTCATATTGAGGATTTTGCACAAGCTGGTTCTGATTACATCACATTCCATATTGAATCGACGATCCATGCTCACCGTGTCATACAACAGATTCGTGAAACCGGTAAGAAGGTGGGGATCTCAATTATACCTTCAACACCATTATATATGATTGAAGATTTGCTTCCTGAAATAGATCTAATCCTTATCATGACAGTCAATCCAGGTTATGGGGGACAGCAGTTACTTGATATCTGTATCAAGAAGGTGATGAAATTGAAATCTATGAGAGATACCCATGAAGATCTTTCCTTTCTCATATCTGTTGATGGTGGGGTAAACCTAAATACTATAGAGAAAGTGAAAGCCTCAGGTGTTGATGTGACAGTCGCAGGAAGTGCATTCTTCTCTGCTGATGATAAAGAAGCTTTTGTCAAAAAACTGATTCAAGCCTAATTACTAAAGGTGGACATATGAAAGCTGTATTACAGCGTGTAGTTAATGCATCAGTCATGGTAGAGGGTGACGTCACAGGTAAGATCTCAAAGGGGCTTCTTATCTATCTAGGTGTAGAATCTGATGATGGTGAAAAAGATCTATTATACATAGCTCGCAAGATCGCGAATATGCGGATTTTCACAGATGATGACGGGAAGATGAACAAATCTGTTAAACAGATCGAAGGTTCTATTCTCCTCATCAGTCAGTTCACTCTCTGTGCTGATACGAAGAAGGGTAATAGACCCTCTTTTAATTCAGCTATGGAACCCAAAACAGCTGAAAGAATCTATCTTGAAATGCAACAACAACTAGTACGTGAATATGGTATACCGGTAGAGATGGGGGTCTTTGGAGCCCATATGGATGTTACCTATACGAATGATGGTCCAGTCACGATAATTATAGATTCACCATAGATTCTTGAATCAAAAATGTATATTTTCTGTTATAGTAGGATATAGAGTTTCATCATAAGAGTGTTGGAGGATGAATATGGCAAAGAAAAGTACTCAAAATAAAATGCAACCAATTGATAATAAGATACAGGCATTGGAATCTGCAAAACTGCAGATCGAAAAGCAGTTTGGGAAAGGTTCTCTCATGCGTTTAGGCGATAGTAATATAGATTTTAACATCGGTTATATACCCTCAGGGTCTATTCTGCTAGATGAAGCATTAGGAATAGGTGGATACCCGAAAGGTAGAGTCATAGAGATATATGGTCCGGAATCATCTGGTAAGACTACACTGGCACTTCATGCAATTGCTGAATGTCAGAAACAGGGCGGTATTGCTGCATTCATAGATGCAGAGCATGCACTAGATCCCAGTTACGCTAAGAATCTAGGGGTCAATATTGATGAGTTATGGATCTCACAGCCTGATACAGGTGAACAAGCACTTGAGATAACAGAATCTCTTATCCGATCAGGGGCAGTAGAT
>CAZLZY010000114.1:0-5086 GCA_964564075.1 uncultured Spirochaetales bacterium | reverse complement strand
AGCTGCGTTAACACCTCAGGCTGAGATTGATGGTGAGATGGGTGATTCTCATATGGGGCTTCAAGCAAGACTCATGAGTCAGGCATTGAGAAAGATCGCAGGTATTCTCTCAAAAGCAAATACCAGTATCATTTTCATAAACCAGATCAGAATGAAGATTGGAGTGATGTTCGGTAATCCTGAGACCACCACTGGTGGTAATGCACTCAAATTCTACGCATCCGTAAGGATCGATGTAAGAAAGATCGAGACTATATCAAAGAATGCTGATAACGTGATCGGAAATAGAGTTAGAGTTAAGGTAGTGAAGAATAAAATGGCTCCTCCTTTCAAGAAGGTCGAACTTGATCTCATCTTCGGTAAAGGGTTGAGCTATGAGGGCAGTATCCTTGATGCCGCCGTCAAATATGAATTGATACAGAAGAGTGGAAGTTGGTATGCTTATGGAGATGAGAAGATAGGTCAGGGCAAGGATAATGCTAAAGAATTCCTTATCGCCCATAATGATATACTAGTAGAATTAGAAAAGAACCTCCGAATTATCATGTTCCCAAATCAACATCCTGTAGAGAGTGTAGAGAGTGTAAAGAGTGTTGAGGGGTGATGACTAGGTAATGGATGAACTGGTTAAAGAGCAGGATATAGAAACACAGAGATCTCAAACTAAGAAGCAGTTCAAACTTCAGACGTTCGAGGGCCCTCTAGATCTCCTGCTCTTTCTCATACAACAATCAGAGGTTAACATCTATGATATCCCTATATCAGAGATCACAGACCAGTATCTTGAATATCTGCATCTAGCTAAAGATATCGACCTAGATAATCTCACTGATTTCTACTCTATGGCAGCAACACTTATCTATATAAAATCTCGTATGTTGCTACCAGTAGAGGTAGAATTTGATGAAGAGTTCGAAGATCCTAGAAAAGAACTCGTAGATAGATTGATCGAGTACCATAAGTTCAAGAAATATGCTGAATTGATAGAACAGAACTATTCTCAGGATGATTACTATTTCATTCGTAACAAACATCAGAGTTCCCTACCTTTTAATGATGAGGATCTCTGGAGCGAGATCGATGTCTGGGATCTGCTTAAGACCTTCTCTTCTTTATTATCCAACATATCACCAGAGAAGATCTTCAATATCTATGAAGAAGTTTCAGTTAATGAGAAGTTAGCACTCATGGATGAGTTATTTGAAGATCGAGATGAGATAGCTTTCATGGACTTAATCATTCAAGAAGAATCACCATTAGAAGTTATTTGCTCCTTTCTGGCAATATTAGAGGCGGTAAAGTTCAGAAAGATATTGATCTACCAGAACACCTTATTTGGTGATATAAGGATAAAGAAAAGATCAGTAGAAGTGAAAAAAGATATTGAAGAAGAATCATAGAAGTTGGGAGTCAGTATGTTATCAGAAATCGCTAGGGTAGTAGAGGCTATTCTTTTTTTAGAAAACGATCCGATCAGTCTTGATCATATTACTAAAGTCACTGGATCTACTGAACTTGATATATCTCAGGCATTAAAAGAAATAGAAGAATATTTCTCTCAATCATATCACGGTATTGAATTGACAAGACGTGCGGATGAATATCAATTTCTTCCAAAGAAAGATCTGTGGCCGGATCTGAAAGATCGTTATGGCAAGAGAATTGATAAACGGCTCACAAAGGCGTCTCTTGAGACCTTATCGATCATAGCCTATTCTCAACCGATCACAAGAAAAGAGATCGAAGCCATTCGTGGAGTATCCTCTGATACGATCCTAAGAATCTTGAAAGAGAAAGAACTGGTCAAAGTCACAGGATATAAAGAGGGCCCCGGAAGGCCTTCATTATATGGAACAACAAAAAAATTCCTCAAGAACTTCAACCTTTCTAGTATATCGTCTCTACCAAAACTGAACGAGATTGATGAAGAAAGATTCTTGAGTGAAGAGGATGAAGATTAATGAGTGAATTATATCCCATGCGATTACAGAAATTTTTAGCTGCCAGTGGTTTAGGTTCAAGAAGGACCTGTGAGAAATTTATCTCTGATGGAGATGTCTCGGTAAATGGAGTTGTAATTACCCAGCAAGGGACTAAGGTTGCTGAAGGAGATACCGTCTGTTATAGAGACAAGATTGTAGAACCTAAGGTAAAAAGATATTTTATCTTGAATAAACCATCTGGTTATTTAAGTAGTAACTTTGACCCTCATCATGATGATTATGCGAGAGATCTCATAACAGAACCTGAAAAAGATTCACTTTTCCATGTGGGGAGATTAGACCTCTACTCAACTGGAATGATCATCTATACTAATGACGGTGCCTTTGCGCAGCAGATAAGTCATCCGAAGTATGAACTAGATAAAGAATATTTAGTCACTCTACGACAGCAGATCAAACAAGATGATTTTATCCAGGTGTTGAAATACGGACTTGCTAGTGATGGTGAGATTCTAAAGATAAAGGAAGTGAAATTCCTAGATGATCATTCTATGAACATGATCTTAAAAGAAGGTAAGAATAGAGAGATCAGACGTATTTGTTATCATTATGAATATACGATAGATAAATTACATAGAATTAGAATAGGCGAAGTCCTGATAGGAAATCTTCCAGAGGGTTCCTATAGGGAGATGACGGAAGATGAGATCGCATCTATTCTAGGAAAAAAGGAAAATGTATGATCGTAGCCATTGATGGTCCCGCAGGTGTAGGGAAAAGTTCCATCGCAAAGAACATATCATTACAATGTGGCTTCTATTATGTTAATTCTGGCAATTACTATAGAGCTATCGTTCTTGAACATTTGAATAACGATAGGGATCCATTTGATGAGATGAATCTCATCAACACTGCAGAAACTGTTGAGATGCACTTAAAGGGTGGTAGACTATTTTTGAATGGTAATGATGTCGAGGATCTTCTTCACACAGATCAGATAGATGTTCATGTTGCACGGATATCTGCTATTATTCCGATCAGAAAAATCGTGAATAAAGCATTACGAATATCAGCTGAATTCAATAATATAATTGTAGAAGGACGTGATATAACAACTGTGGTATTTCCGCAGGCAGATCTAAAATTTTATTTTGATGCATCTATTGAAATAAGAGCCAAAAGACGGTATAAACAACAAGATACTATGTTATCTCTTAATGAAATTGAACAAGAAATTGAAAAAAGAGATAAGATAGATAAATCTAAGACCTTTGGAGCTTTAATGGTTTCAGATGATGCTAGTTATATAGATACATCGTACTTGACCATAGATGAAGTTTGTGAGAAAGTAGTACAAAAGATTAAAGACTTAAGGTAAATTAAGGATCAGGAGAGTTACACGTGGCAACCGAACAAGATGTCGACAAAACAAACGAAATGCAGAACCTATTACAGGAAGAATATCTTAAATCTCTTGATGGAATCGAAGATGGTCAACTGGTTGATGGCCAAGTAGTTCAGGTTAATAGTGAATTCGTCTTCATAGACGTTGGTTATAAATCTGAAGGACGTATCCCGCTAGACGAATTTTCTGAGACACCAACTACAGGTGAAACTGTTAAAGTTGTCATAGTTCAAAAAGAAGGTCGTGGCGGACAAATAGTACTTTCCAAAAAGAGAGCAGACGG
The DNA here is from genome assembly GCA_964564075.1 of uncultured Spirochaetales bacterium. Lineage (GTDB taxonomy): Bacteria > Spirochaetota > Spirochaetia > CAKZLE01 > CAKZLE01 > CAKZLE01. Next base: position 1,455 of record CAZLZY010000114.1, on the reverse strand, counting down.
GAAAGTACGATTAGAGAAACTCAGAGAAGCAGCAGAGAATAGCGTACCCGTAGAAGGAACATTCTGTAAAGTTATCAAGGGTGGTTTTGAGATTGATCTTCTCTTTGAAATCAGAGGATTCTGTCCATTATCAAAAGCTGACCTCATTAGAGTTGAAGACCCTGAGACCTATATTGGTATCAAAGACTTCTTCATCATAGATAAGCTTCATACAGGAAGAAAACTGAAATCAGTTCTTTCTCGAAGAGCTTTTCTAGAAAAGAGTATTCAAGAACGAAAGAACAAGTTCTTCAGTGAAGTTAAAGTTGGAGATGTAATCGAAGGTGAAGTGAAGAGTTTCACATCTTTCGGTGCATTCATTGACTTAGGTGGATTTGATGGACTACTACATATAAACGATATGAGTTGGGGTCACGTGACAAGACCCAAAGATTTTGTGAAAAAAGGTCAGAAGATCTCATTGAAACTTATCAATGTTGATTCTGAGACACAGAAGATCAATCTCTCATTGAAACACTTCACAGAAGATCCATGGATGAGTTTCACTGGAAGATATCAGCTTGACGATATCATTACTGGTACAATTACAAAACTTACTGATTTTGGTGTTTTCATCGAATTAGAAGAAGGAATCGAAGGATTAGCACATATCTCTGAACTCTCATGGGTCAAGAGAATCTCTCATCCTAGAGAGATCCTTTCAATCGGTGATTCAGTACAAGCAAAGGTCCTTTCATACGATCTTGATAATAAGAAAATTTCCTTAGGAATCAAACAAGTCGCAGAGAATCCCTGGGATACTATCGCAAACAGATACCCTGTTGGTGAAAAATTTTCAGGTCCAGTGGTTAAGGTTACCAACTCTGGTGCTTTCATCAATTTGGAAGAGGGTATTGATGGATTCCTTCATATGGATGACATCTCTTGGACTAAAAAGATTAAGAATATGAGTACCTTCTGCAAAGAAGGGGATGTACTTGAATTTGTGATCACAAAGGTTGAATCTAGAAATAGAAGAATCAGGCTTGGAGTGAAACAGTTGGAAGGAAATCCTTGGCATACACTCCGACAGGATTACCCTAGAGGAAGTGTACTCGATGGTGAAGTTACAAGTGTTACCGATTTTGGTGTATTTGTACGAGTTGTTGGAGATATTGAAGGACTTATATCTAAATATAATCTGATTGGACCAGAAGAAGAGTATTCAGATTCCGTACTTGAATCATTCAAGTCTGGTGATGCTGTGACTGCTCTTGTAACTGATGTGAATGTCCACGCTCAGAAATTATCTCTTTCTATCAAGGAACTTGTGCGAAAGACTCAGCGTCAGGAGATGTCAAAATATCTCCACGATGATGATAATGATGATACATTCACGTTTGCTGATCTGCTAAAAGAAAAAGACTTTAGCGGAGAATAATAAATTACTGACGGTAGGTTAACGCAATGGCACAT
>CAZLZY010000113.1:6936-7320 GCA_964564075.1 uncultured Spirochaetales bacterium | reverse complement strand
ATGGCTGCTCAACTGCAGACTGCATCATCAGCAGGTACTCTTCCAGCAATGATCGAGATCGGCGCTGAGAATGCTGTTGCTTTCGGTGTTGATGGACTCATGAACGTTGATGCTACTCAAGCTCTTATTGATAGAGTCGGTGCTGATTCATTCTATGAAGGTGCTATGAAACTCGTTGAGAGTGAAGACGGTGAACCCTATGCATTACCCTATCATGGTTGGGTACAGGGAATCTGGTATCGATCTGACTGGTTCGAAGAGGCCGGTCTAGAAGCTCCTGATACATGGGAGAACATCCAGAAAGCTGCAAGATACTTCTATAAACCAGCTGAGAACCAGTATGGTATCCTTGTTGGAACCAAACCTGAGAACTATGCTGAACAG
>CAZLZY010000113.1:0-6926 GCA_964564075.1 uncultured Spirochaetales bacterium | reverse complement strand
CTATTCAACAATCATGCACCATTATACATAGAAATTGGTGTGAAACAATGTTCAGCATAGTTATCTTGTTTGGTACAAACAAGAGAACTATGCTGAACAGTGTTTCACCCCATTTGCTATGTCTAATGGTGCAAGATTGTTCAATAGTGACGGAGAGCTGATCTTCAACTCACCAGAGATGAAAGAAGCGGTAGAGTTCTATGCAGAACTTGCAAAATATAATCCTCCAGGACCTCAGACCTGGAGAGCTCGAGACTATTACCTCCAGGGTAAGATGGCAATGTTCTTCTATTCAACCTACATCATGGATGACCTCTCACTTGCAGAAGTAGCAGCAGGCTCTCTCACGGCAGAGAACTTCACTGACCTAGCAGGAAAAGACTTCGATCCTGAGTTAGTCGATCATACTAAGATGCAGCCTCTTATCACGAATACTGAGACAGCCGGTTATGGTGTTGTAGTAACTATGGGTCTGATCAATCAGCCAGATAAAGCAAAGACACAAGCTGCAGCTGATTTCCTCAGATACCTCTATACTCCAAATGCATATATCACATTCCTGCATATGGCTCCTGGTGGAATGAATCCTGTCATCAAAGGTATTGCTACAAATGTAAGATACCAGAATGATCCTAAGGGGATCTTCAAACATTATGGACCAGAGAAGATGGCTGAGATCAGTGAAGGTATGAATGATATCGTATCTTTCAGTATTGTTGATGGAAAGAAGATCAACGCTGCAACTGAAGTGACCACACAACAGATCATCCCTCAGATGCTCTACAAGATCACCCAGGAAGGCATGGACGTAGATGCGGCAATGACTTGGGCAGAGAATGAGATGAAAGCACTTCTCGACTGATTCACTGTAAACGAAAAGGGTTTACCTAAAGGCATGTAAGCATGCTTAAAGGTAAACCACAAGTATCGGGCAAAGCCTGCCGATTTTGTAGACCGCAGGCTTTGTCACTTAGTTCTCTAGACATTATCACGAACACGGTGAACTTCACAATATCTGTGATCAGGAGATGTTATGCAAAAGCACTTAACATTACAACAGAAAGATGCTCGATTAGGGATAAAACTAGTCCTCCCTGCCCTTTCGATCATCCTCCTCTTAATACTCTACCCCGTCGGTTATAATATATATTTGAGTTTCTTCGATGTGACTATGACAGGTCAAAGCACCTACATCGGAGTAGAGAATTATTCCTCAGTATTAACCGATCCGACTTTCTGGAAATCAGTTGCGACCACATTCATGTATGTGATCTTCAGTACCTTTGGAACAACCCTATTCGGTCTTATCGTCGCTATGGTCATGAACAAGAAATTCCCGCTACGTTGGTTAGTTCGTTCTATCATCCTTCTACCCTATGTAGCTCCAGTCATATCAGTAGTCTTCGCTTGGCAGTTCTTCTTCGACCCTGTCAATGGTATCTTCATGCACTTCATGGTAGATGTGCTCGGATTATATGATCAGAGATTCAACCTCATAGGTTCTCCTGAATATGCGATCTGGGTAGCCATCATCTTCAGCATCTGGAAGAGTTTCCCCTTTACCTATCTCATGTTGCTCTCTCGTCTTCAGACGATCGATAGGAACCTCTATGAAGCGGCTGAGATCGATGGATGTGGTCCAGTGAGAAAATTCTTCAGTATCACATTACCAGAACTCTATTTCGTCATGGGATCCATCGTACTATTGCGTTTCATCTGGAACTTCAACAAGTTCGAAGATATCTATCTTCTTACTGATAACGTCAAAGTACTGTCGATCTATACCTATTTCAAAGCCTTCACCGGTAATATGGATCTCGGTCAAGGTTCTGCACTAGTAGTCATCCAGTTCGGTCTTTTGATCGGACTCATACTCCTGTATGTAAAGAAGGTGCTAAAATGGTAAAACCTAAGAAGCTAGCAAGATCAATAGGATTCTTTCTCTTAGTCATGTTCATCGTACTGTTCAGTCTCTTTCCCTTCCTTCAGATGCTCTCGACCTCTCTGAAATACTCATGGGATTGGGGCAATCCATCTCTCATCCCTGCAAAAGTGAACACAAGTGCCTATAAGGAACTCCTTAATATTGGACAGGAGGAGAAGGAAGTCCCTGAATCGGTAAGAATACTACTAGAAGAGACTCCTGATCTGACGGAGGCACAGAAAGAATCGATCATAGCCAAATTCAAGGACTCCGGGGATATCTTCCCATTCATGAAATACTTCTGGAACTCTCTCGCCTTTGCATCAACTGCAGCATTCATCTCTTTGTTCATTGCAATATTCGGTGCCTATTCCATAAGCCGAATGAAATATCGTGGGCAGAAGATCATTCAGAGAGGGGTACTGTTCGTCTATATGGTCGGTGGTATCTTACTATTGATCCCCTTATACAAGATATCGGTAGCAATAGGTCTCGCCGGTACCGAACAAGGTACTGTAGTCTCTCTATTGATCATCTATATGGTACAGACTCTCCCGGTTTCCCTCTATATGCTGGGAAATACCTTCAGAAGCATCCCCTTCTCTATTGAAGAGGCAGCTTTTGTTGAGGGATATACTCGTATCCAGACTATCTGGAGGATCATCATCCCCCTCTCTCTCGGTGCCCTTGCAACCGTATTCGTCTACTCTTTCATGATCGCATGGAATGAGTATCTATTCGCTTCGGTATTCTTGAAGTCCTTTAAGGACCTCTTCACCCTACCGATAGCTCTGAAAGCTCTCTTTGTTTCGAAGAATGCTATCTGGGACAGGATCATGGCAGCTTCTATGCTAACAGCTATCCCCGTTGTCATTCTATTCATGCTGGTTCAGAAATACTTAGCTGGAAACATGTCTTCCGGTGGAGTCAAAGAGTAATATCATAAGATAAGGAATTACCATGGGTAATACATATGAGTCTGCCATATTCGATGACCTTCGATTCATCTACGGTAGAGAGACAGCGAAGCAGGTTCTTCCTGCTTTCATGAAAAGACTTGCTACTCTGCAGCAGATCGCTGCAGAGCGAGGGATCATCCCGCATGAACTCGATCAACGTGATGCCATTCTCATTACCTATGGCGATATCATTCGACCGGATGATGAGAGTACACCATTACAGGGACTCTATACCTTCATACATCAATTCATCAAAGATTCAGTCAATACCATCCATCTACTACCCTTCTGCCCCTATTCATCTGATGATGGCTTCTCAGTCATAGACTATCGAGAGATAAATCAGGAGCTTGGCAGTTGGGACGATGTTCAACACATAGGGTCAGAGCATCATCTGATGTTCGATCTTGTCGCTAACCATGTTTCTCGTAAAAGCAGATGGTTCGCAGAATTTCTGGCAGGAAAGAGACCTTTTGATGGGTTCTTCCATGAGGTAGACCCAGATGAGGATCTATCATCAGTGTTCAGGCCAAGAGCTCTTCCTCTTCTTACTCAAGTAGAGAGTTCCACTGGATCAAAACATGTATGGACGACCTTCAGTGACGACCAGATCGATCTTAACTATAGTAATCCGGTAGTCTTATTAGAGGTCATTGACATCTTGAACGAGTATATCGGTTATGGCGCGGACCTCATTCGTCTCGATGCTATAGCATTCATCTGGAAAGAACTTGGAACAAGTTGTATCCATCATCCTAAAACGCATAGGATCATCAAACTGATCAGAAAGATGCTTGAGGGATCAGGTTCAGGGGTTCGGCTGATCACTGAGACGAATGTCCCCCATAAAGAGAACATTTCATACTTCGGTAGTGGTTATGATGAGGCTGCTATGGTCTATAACTTCCCCCTACCTCCTCTTACCCTACATGCCTTCATGACAGGAGATGCTAGTATCCTCTCAGGATGGGCTCATACCCTTGAGTTCCCAACGAAGGAGACGACCTATTTCAATTTCTTAGCTTCACATGATGGGGTCGGTCTCATGCCAGCAAGCGGGATACTCCCAACAGAAGAGGTCTCTATGATGGCTAAGCGGATCATTGAGCATGGAGGATTTGTATCATATAAGAACAACTCTGATGACACTACGAGTCCTTATGAGATGAATATGAACTATTTTGATGCTCTAGCCATCGCAGGAAAGACAGCTCATGAAGTGAGTCGATTCATCGCATCCCAATCGATCATGCTTGCACTTAGAGGAGTACCAGGGATCTATTTCCATAGCCTCATCGGTTCAAGAAACTGGAAGAAGGGACCTGAGATCACCGGGATGTCGAGAAGTATCAATCGAGAGAAACTCTCCTTCGATCACATAGCTGACAGATTGAATGATCCTACTGATGAACAACATCAGATACTTTCTCAATACTGTCATCTGTTAGGCATTCGAAAAGAACAGAAGGCCTTCTCCCCACATGCACAGCAGATCGTTCTACAGAGTCCTGATCCTACTCTTTTTATCGTTGCAAGGATCTCTGAAGATATGAAGGAGGCAGTCCTGTGTATCACGAATGTAGCAGATAGGATAAGTAGTCCTCTGAAGATAGCAGAACTCTTTGCTGAAGTCTTCAGCCCTGCAGTTCTTACTCCACTGAACACCGCTGCAATACCTTCTGAGATCGAGCCCTATGATGTGATATGGATAAAAGGGACTACATAAATTGATAAAAAAACACTTAACTATAGGCATGATACATTACAAGATCATGGGCACTGATGGTGTCTCCCTTGAGATGAACAAATGGAAGAGGGTCCTTGAGGATGCAGGCCATACGGTATACCTTCTTGGAGCAGAGATCGGAGATGATGCTCTGATCATACACCCAGCTCTTCACCATACCAGCGATATCGCAAAAAGACTCTATCGCTACTCCTTTGTAGAACCGGTAGGTTTCGCAGATGAAGAGGAGTATCATAGCGTACTGTATGAAGAGGCTGATAAGGCTGAAGAGGTGCTCACACAGTTCATCGAAGAGAAAGGGATAGATCTTATCATCCCACAGAATATATGGTCTGTTGCCATGAACCCGGCTGTTGCGATCGCTATGGAACGGGTATCGAGTAGATACAGACTTCCTGTGGTTGCTCAGCATCATGATTTCTATTGGGAGCGTCTAGGAGGGGCAGAGCTTGTCTCACCGACTGCGAGAGAATTAGCACAGAGATATCTACCCCCCTTAGATCCATCCTATAAACATGTGGTGATCAACTCCCTGGGACAAAGACAGATGAAAGAGAGACGAGGATTAGATGCGAAGATCATTCCGAATGTCTTTGATTTCTCAAAAGGATCCTGGAAGATCGATGAATATAATGAAGATCTTAAAACCAATATAGGACTAGAGCCAGATGATATCATGATCCTTCAAGCTACGAGGATCGTCGAGAGGAAGGGAATCGAACTTGCCATAGACCTCATCGCAAAGATCAATGAGAGAAGAGCTGAACTCATCGGTAGGAGATCAGGGGCTGGTAAGATCTTCAAAGAGGAGTCAGAAGTCGTTCTTGTCCTAGCAGGTTATGCGAGTGACGATGCTACAGGGACCTATGTGAATAGACTCATAGCGCATGCAGAGGAAAAACAAGTCTCTTTGAGGTTCATCAGTGAATCTATCGGTCATGAGAGAAAGATCAACGATGGCAAGAAGACCTATAGCCTCTGGGATTCCTATGTCCATGCAGATCTTATCACCTACCCCTCTTACTGGGAGGGATGGGGAAATCAATTTCTTGAAGGTCTTTTTGCGAAAGTCCCTATGGTCGTATATGAATACCCGATCTTCCTCTCTGATATAAAAGAGAGAGGGTTCGATTACATCTCACTAGGCTCTACCTATACAAAGGATGATGAGACTGGCTTGATCACTATTGAAGAAGTACAGCTTGATACAGCAGCTAATCAGGCTATAGCCTATCTTACCGATACGCAGATGAGAGAGACCGCAGTCGATAAGAACTTCAAGCTAGGGAAAGAGTATTACTCCATGGAGGCCTTGAAGGGGTATCTGCTACCGCTCATACCTACTGAATAGAAGACCTACCATAAAACTACTAAGGCCGATACATCTCGTATCGGCCTTATGAATAGTGAATTATCTAAGCTGTCACCACGATAGTCTTAAAGATGGATACAGCTTTTTCTTCAGTGGGATGAGTTCATGTGACAGCTTAAAGATAATTCCATTGGACTAAACCGGGAAGTGATTGCTATGGGGGAATCACGATTGGGGGTTCTCGTAATTTATCATGACGATGCAGTTGAGGTGGATATGAAACTGAGAATTTCTGCAAGCAGTTGCAGTATATGTGGAATATGTGGTATTTGGGTCATGTTCAGACATACCTTCCCCCTCCCCATACCGGGGCTATAGGTGAAATACGAAACAGATGAATTTTTCAGCATGCTGGGGAGGCCCGAGCAAGAGCATGCTGCCTCAATGGCGTGTTACAATAGGGGCATAACCTGACGTCCCTGCCGATGATCCGAAAGAGTAACTCCTGAGTCGACTCTTTCGGCTGTTTCGGTACCGTACGGAATCCAAGAGCTTTTCTACAGGTAGCAAGCTTGGTAGCTTTGTTCCTAGGGGCATAGAGTCCGTAATGACGAATACGTGTAAACCCATGAGGGAGTATATGCAACAGAAATCGCCTGATGAATTCAGTGTTTTCTACAATCATACTCTTGGTGGTGTTCTTGTCTGCATAATCACGCCAGGCAAAGGTTGTGTGCGTATCAGTGACGTCCTGGATCCTGTGGTTAGAGATCGCTACCCTATGGGTATATCTGCCAAGATAGGAGAACACCCCACTGGTCCCTGAAAATGGTTGTTTACAGTATACACACCAATTTTTAGCATAGCAGGCTGCTATGAGCGTACTGAAATCCTCTGAAGATGCTCTAGTCCCATCAGTCCCATGGTATCTGATACGGCCGTTCTTATAGAGGGTTCGTAGTTCTGCAAGGAACTTCCCGCGAA
>CAZLZY010000112.1:6007-7347 GCA_964564075.1 uncultured Spirochaetales bacterium | reverse complement strand
CAGCTTCCTGCATGATATGATGCTACTTCTGGTGCAGTGATCCATGCAGCCCGTAGGGTATCGGGAGAGATTGCAGCAGTCTCAAAATGAGCATACTCACTAAATTCATAAGATCTATCATCTTCATCCCAGATTCCGACCTTCCAGTGATACCGTGAATAGGAGCTTAGGAGCCCTTCACCATCAAAGATCGCCCAGGGTTTATCACAGAGTATTTTCTGTGAGGCCCAGAAAGGCTCTCCTTCAGATGCTTCGATTAAGATCTGATACTTACAGGGTTCTCTGAATGTCTTTGGATTCTCCCATGATAATCTGAGAAGAACATGATCGATACCAAGGGGTTCAATGAGATGTTCACATCTGAGATCTCTAGGAGTTCTCCGTTCGTTATCATAATCCATGGAAGGACCTCACTACTCTTTTATTGAACCGGCAACAAGACCGGCAATGATCTGATCAGAGAATATGAAGAAGACCACGATCACCGGAATGAGAGCCAATGTCACTGCAGCGAATACATAATTCCAATAGGCTAGGAAGTTCGCTAGATATTGATATACCGCAAGGGTGATCGTATGGAGAGACCTCTTGGTCAAGAATACGAGTGGGAGATAAAAATCATTCCAGATCTGTACGAAGCTGATAAGTGCCATAGTCGATATGACCGGTTTGGAGATCGGCATCATGATACGCATGAAGATGGTGAACTCACCAGCTCCATCGATCAGGGCACTCTCGTGGAGAGCTCCTGGTAGTTGCTTGAAGAACTGATTGAATATGAAGACCGAGAAGGACATGTTAGCAGTATACAGAATGATCATCCCCAGAAATGAATTAGTCAGATTCAAAGTTCTCATGATGATGAACAAGGGAAGGATCGCTATCTGAATGGGGAACATCAATCCTATGAGAAAATACATCTCGATGAAGGCCTTCCCTCTGAATCGGTATCGTGCGATCCCATAGGCTACCATCGAAGAGAAGAATACGAGTGATACGATCGAGGCAGCTGTAAGGAATAGGCTGTTTAGGAAGTTACTGAAGAACCCATCCTCTACGATGACTTTATCGTAGTTCGCGAAGGTGATCTCAGTCGGGAGTCCGAAGGTATTGAAGAGGAGGTCCTGTTTCGTCTTGAAAGATGAGATGATCATATTTCCGATGAGGATCACTGCTATCAGGCAGTAGAGAGTGAGAAATACTGTTGCTATCCAACTTCCAGCTTTTCTTCTATGTTTCATAGTATTCCCATACTCCTATATTTCATCACGGTAGAATAATCGTTTCAATACCAGATTCTGGATCAATGCGATAGAGAATATGATGCAGAACAGAATAAC
>CAZLZY010000112.1:3214-5997 GCA_964564075.1 uncultured Spirochaetales bacterium | reverse complement strand
CCATTATAGGAATCCCCGAAGGTATAACGGAAGAAAACTAAGTTCAAGAAATCGAGCTTCCCATCTATTCCTCCATTCAAGCCACCTATGATGAAAGGTAGGTCGAATTGAGTGAGAGCGAAGATGGAACTTAAGATGAACACATTGATGATCGATGGTTTGAGGAACGGTAGTTCTATTCTCCAGAACCGGTTCCAGGTATTCGCACCATCGATGACACTTGCCTCTACGACCTCTATAGGGATGCTCTTCATGTTCGCGAGGATGATCACCATACCTACTCCGATACCCTGCCAGCCAATGACCGAGACAAGGAGTGGAAAGGCTTGATTCACATTACCGAACCAGGCACCTGCGAACTGTTGCAGACCGATAGATATAAAGAAGGTATTCAGCATCCCAATATTTGGATCGAACACTAACAGAGAGAAGAAACCAACGATAGCGGGGCTGATCACATAGGGGAGGAAGATCATAAGCTTGAACGCCTTATGTCCCGCGATCTCGATATGGATCAGATAAGCTAGGAATATCTGAATAGGGATGAAGACGAGTATAGCTATGAGCATATAGGAGAAGTTGTTACCAAGGGCATTCCAAAAGATCCCTGACATCCTCGGTTCAAGGAAGATCTTCTTGAAGTTATCCAATCCGATGAAGATCATATCTCCCATACCCGACCATGAGAAGAAGCTGTAATAGAACGCTACTCCAAGGGGTACTATCATGAATAGGGTATAAATAAGAAAACCGGGGGCAATGAACCCTCTATAAGCTCGTGATCTATGCATGCACGTATATTCCTTATGTTTTATTAAAAAAAGAATCGAGAGGGAGTCACCTCCCTCTCAAAGTAACCTCTTACATGTTTGGATAGTCCATCAATGCATCGATCATTCTTACGAGTTCTTCAGCAGTGAGTGAGCCTGAAAGAAGTTTTGGATTATCTTCTTCCCAGATCTTTGTTGGAGCCTGTCCATCTGCATGGTAGAGAACCATGATATTATAGAAACTCTCAAGTTCTAGATTCGCATCAGAGATCTCATCAGCGAGACTACTTCCTGATTTGATACCCTCAAGTCCAGCGATAGCGCCAAGACCATCAACCCAGATCTGCTGTGATTCTTGAGAACTCAGATACTGTGCTAGTTTGATAGCGGCAGCTTTTTCCTGAGTCTTTGAATAGACTGAGAATCCTGCTGCATAGGTAAGGACGATTGGTTTTCTTCCGTCTTTTGTTGGCATCTGGAAGGCACCTATGTTCATATCTGGATTATTCTTAGACAAGGTGTCGGTGGTCCATGAACCAGCTACAGTCATGGCAGCCTGTCCCTTTGAGAAGGAGAGATACTGACCAGCTTCATTGACACCTAAGAAATTCTCACCAAAGTAACCTTTCTTTCCCCATTCGATCATCTTGTTCATCGCATCGATGACACGAGGGTCATTGATTCGTGCAGAACCGGTAGCTCCCTCTTGGATCCAATCTGGATTCGTTGCAGCTAGGATAGGTTCGAACAAGAACAGGATATTCCAGCTGTCTCTTCCAGCTAAGCTTATAGGGATGTATCCGGCAGCTTTGATCGTTGCCAGTAGAGTCTCGAATTCTGCGAAATCTGTTGGGATCTCCCAACCCATCTTTGCAAAGAGGTCTTTGTTATAGAAAGTCGCTCGAGTATCGATGGTTGCAGCTGGTGTCTGATAGACTTTCCCATCTACTCGAACCTTAGCCATGGACATCTCTGAATAGTTATCTAATTCGAGATATGAAGTAAGATCCATAAGAGCCTTCTGTGCTGTCAGATTATCCATATCACTCGTAGCTGTACCATGGTGCCAGAATAGGTCTGGAGCTTCACCAGCCTGGATAGCTGTTGTCAGTAGTGACAGATAGTTATCAGGGGTCTTGATCTCATACTCTACTTTGATATCTGGATTGATCTCCATGAATCTTGCAAGAGTGTTCTTCAGTGGCAGTTCAAATTGTGGTGTATGCTCCCAAATAGTCAGGACTACAGGTTCTTTAGTATCCATTTTTTCCTGCTCAGCCATAGCAAAGATCATAGTTGTTGCCAGCATAAGCATAAGACACAAGGTTAATACCTTTTTCATGATAATTCCTCCTTTCATGAGAGTTCGTCGTTACGAACTAAGTCTACTCTCATTGTAAACGGGGAGTATCGCTGAAAGCCATATCAATAGTCATGGTGTTCATCTGTATTCTTCGGAAATATGATATACCTAACGGAAAAGTTCATGTCAATTCTTCAGATGACTTGTCGATTATTCGGCACAGATCTGTGAGTTCTTAAAATCTGTTATCGTCCTACCGGTCGTCTTCTTGAATACTTTGGAGAAATGGCTGGCATTCGTGAACCCCACTAACAATGCGACCTCTTCAGCAGTCTTGTTACTCTTTTTGAGTAGACTCATTGACTCTTCGATCCTCACCTCATGGAGGTACTCGAGATATCCTACCCCTGCATCCTTCTTGAAGATCTCACTGACATAGTTCTCATGAAGATGAAACTTCTCTGCTAAACTCGATAAGGAGATATGCTGTTGATAATGGTTATGCAGGAATATCTTCATCCGTACCACAGAACGTCGTTGTCCGGTATAGGAGATGAGTTTCTTCTGTAAGATCTCAAGAGATCGAACGAACCAGGTCAAAAGCATAGTCACACTATCATACGCCCCAATCGTCTCATAGATCGAAGCTCCTACTGAAAGAGATAGGTAGTCCTCTCCTATGAGTCGTGAAGCTAGCTTCTCTACCTCGT
>CAZLZY010000112.1:0-3204 GCA_964564075.1 uncultured Spirochaetales bacterium | reverse complement strand
GAGAACTGACGGGTCTATATGGTCTCTCTCTATCCTCTCTAGCTCTTTCTTCACCGCTTCGTTCCAGTCACTCTTATTATCGATGGAGAATAACTGCAAGGGATCAGGAAACGAGATAGAGGTGTGCCCTATCTTGCATTGTGGAGAGGTGATAGAGTAGAGTCCGGACCGTTCGATATAGTAGACACAACTACGCTTCTTCATGAGTTCGAGCCATTGGTCATCAAGCTCTGAGATCGATGCTTTTGGACTCTTCATGATGATGACAGGTCTATTGATATAGGTAGAGAACTGTTTCTGTATATCTGTGAAGAACTCCCCTCTCAAAGAGGCGAGTTCATCATTTCCATCGAGCACGATGACAAGGTCATTATTCTTATAACTACATACTTTCCCGAGTCCTAGGGAATCAAGAAGTGTCCCTACGAGCTGTTGGCACCAGTAGATATTGACTGAGGAGCCAAGAGGTTCATAGGTCTCATTATAGATCTTCTTGAAAACGACCAGTGCCAGATAGACCCCTTCAGGGTAATTGGCAGCCAGATCAGGGCTCTTCAGATATTCAATGATAGATTCATGATTCTTCACTGTCTTTGTAGATATCTTCTGCTGATGTATCGGTATCGCATCCAACATGGAGAAGAGAGAGGCCCCCTCGATCTCATGTTTGAGAAGATAATCATGGATACCGAGTTTGAAGGCCTGACTTACCGTATTAAAATCATCATAGCAGCTGATAACCACGATATGAATCTCAGGATCGAGTCTCTTGACCTCTTTTATCAGTGATAATCCATCTAATTGAGGCATCTTGATATCTGTGATGACAATATCAGGGAGTTCCTTCCCTATCACTTCTAAGGCTTTTATAGGATTGGTAAAACTGCCAATAATAGCATAGTCCTGATGTTCCTCGAATAGAGAGACTATCCCCATCAATACCAACTTCTCATCTTCAACAATAACTACACGTTTCATCTTCTCTCCACTATTACTATGTATAGTAGCATAGGATGACCTTTATTATCATATTTTTTTATCTAGTCTGTATTTCATATATGAAACATCTTTTTATATAAGAAACTATTTACAAATCATATAGCATATCTTATCATGCTCCTATGAACGAAACACAAGTCCCTGCAATAGAGAAGATGCACCGTATATTCATGCTACTCATGAAGTATGAACATGGGTTCACCCTGACTGAAGTGATCAATGAACTTGAGTTATCGAAAGCTACAGCCTTCAGGATGCTTACCCATCTCTCCTCATTAGGATATCTCGATTATGACAATCCAAGTAGTCGTTATTCCTTAGGACCACTTTTGATCTCTTTGGGAAATCATGCAAAAAGAAGGATAGACCTGAAGGTCACGGCTCATCCTCATCTCGTAGAACTAGCAGAAGAGGTTCAGGAGACCGTGAAACTCAGTATCTATCGAGATAATACGATCTTCGTTCTCGATTCCATTGACAGTCCGAAACGCATGAGGATCGTTGTCGATCAGGGAGCCTACTTCCCTCCCCATATCGGAGCTGCTGGGAAGCTCCTTCTCGCCTTTCAAGATGAGAAGATCATAGATGAATATATGAAGAGACCACTAGATAGGTATACCGAACATACCATCACTGACCCGATAGCGTTAACGAAGGTCTTGAAACAGATCAGAGCTCAAGGTATCTCCTTTGATCTTGAAGAGGAGAGCCTTGGTATCAAGGCTATTGCCTCTCCAATATTCGATGAGATAGGAGCTGTCATAGGGGCTGTGAGTATCCCCTATCTAGCCCATGTATATGAGGAGAAGAAAGAGAAGGATCTGATAGATAGCTTATGCCGTTATTCAGCAGCAATATCATCAGTCATAGGATATAGAGGAGAAAAGATAGATGAATGAACTATTCGAACCCATCCTGAAAGCTAAGATCGTACCAGTCATCAAATTGACTGATACTGATCAGGTAAGGGGACTTGGAGAGGCATTGACTAAAAGCGGCCTCCCCCTCGCTGAGATCACCCTACGATCACCTGTGGCCCTTGCATGTATCAAAGCTATGAAGGATGAATTCCCTCAGATGCTTATTGGAGCAGGGACGGTGACAACTACCGACCAAGCTGATGCAGCGATGGCTGCCGGAGCTAAGTTCATCGTCACACCGGGATTCAACCCTACCGTTGTCGATCACTGTATCACTAAAGGATATCCGATCATCCCTGGAGTGACCTCTCCATCACTAGTCGAATGGGCTATGGAGAGAGGTCTTACCCGACTGAAGTTCTTCCCAGCTGAAGCAGCTGGAGGAGCGAACTACTTGAAGAATCTAGCTCCGGTCTACCCTGAAGCCAGCTTCATGCCTACCGGGGGAGTGAATAAACATAATATCAAAGACTACCTAGCCCTCCCTAATGTCTATGCCTGTGGTGGAAGCTGGATCGTGAAGACAGCACTACTTGAAGCACATGACTTTGCAGAGGTAGAGCGACTGACCGTAGAAGTGTTAAAGAGTATAGGAGGAGCCCTATGAGTAATAAGAAGATAGTGACTCTTGGAGAGATCATGCTACGGCTTAAATCTCCAGAAAATACCCGTCTATTTCAGACTCCCTCATTAGAAGCTACTTTTGGTGGTGGCGAAGCTAACGTTGCTACCGCATTATCGCTTCTGGGATTAGAGGCATCTTTCGTGACAGCCCTACCCGATTCACCTCTTGGTCATGCAGCACGGAACGAGGTAAGAAAATATGGGGTGAACACGGAGTATATATCATGGGTTGGGAAACGCCTTGGGGTCTACTATCTAGAAGCTGGTGCTTCTCAGAGACCATCGAAAGTCGTCTATGACCGTGCAGCCTCTGCTATCGCAGAGGCGACTGCCGATCAATTCGACTGGGATGCTATCTTTGCTGGTAAAGATTGGTTTCATATCACGGGGATCACCCCCGCCCTATCAGTAACAGGTGCAGAGCTCGCGCTCTTTGCCGTAAAGAAAGCAAGAGAGAAGGGACTTACCATATCCTGTGACCTGAACTTTCGAAAGAAACTCTGGAAATATGGCAAGAGTGCACCACAGGTCATGTGTGAACTGGTAAAGTACGTTGATGTGATCATCGCCAATGAGGAGGATTGCCAGAAGACTCTAGGTATCACCTCATCATCAGATGTGACAAAGGGTGAGCTATCAGTAGAGCATTACCGGGATCTAG
>CAZLZY010000111.1:0-7352 GCA_964564075.1 uncultured Spirochaetales bacterium | reverse complement strand
ATGCAACTTTAATTGTATAAATATACCCACTTCTTAGCTTTTTGGAATTTGCTCCAAGAAAGACTAATTGATCCCCAAATAGCTCAACGAGTAATTGAAGGTTGCTACCTGTGATGAAATGCCTAACAACATCACTATCTAGTAAAATCTTCTTGTGTTTATCAATGTTGATCTTCAATAGTCAGACTCCTGGAATTAATCCCAATATCGAGTAACATGTCCAGACAATTAGATTCGGATATTATCTCATGATCAAAGAGACTTTTTGCTAAAGTACCATAGGAACCGATAGTTAATCCTTCATTACCTGGTTTATATAGACAATCATCAAAACCATGAATATAAGCCTGTTCAAGGAGACTCTCTTGAAACTTTTCAATGAAATCATTACCAATCAAACCCAATTTCTTTAACCGAATCAGTAATGCAAATCTGGAACACTGATAGAATTGTTCAAGCTTAAATAAGGTACCCATTCTAATTGAATTTTTTTTAAGTTCTTCCTGTCCTAAGAAATCAAGGATACCAGCCTCTGGTAATAAGACTTGAGCTGCAAATGCATCTGCAGATCTCTCCTGTGGCGTATGAAGATCTTTTGTATCAATCAATGCATGATGAAATGATTCATCATAAAAAAGGTGGTACATCTCATGAGCTATGGTGAAGTGTTGCCGACCTTTAGAATGATTAGAATTAATCAGTAAGAATCTTGCACCATTCAATTCCCCTACGATACCTGATATAGCATCAGACATCGGTCTAAAGATTGTTAAAATTTCCAACTTACCCAATAGTCCTGGCCAGATTATAGGGTCAATCTCTCCAATACAATTCTTCTTTCTGAAATTTGCAGCTTTCTGCTGAATACTAATAGAGGATTCCATATTGATCAGCCAACCTTTTCATTTTTACATAGTTTTTTATAATACGTTTGAATTTTGCAATCTCATTAAGATCATTTGATGAAAGATTATCAGTTCTGAAAGCTAATGCCAAATCCTCTACCGTTGAAGTAGGCTCATCACTGATCAATACTTCTAAGTCTACACCAAATAAATCAGATAGTTTCATGAGAATCTGAATGGGGATAGGTCTTTTTCCATTTTCATAATAGCTTATCATTTCTCTACTGATTCCTAGGAAATCTGCAAGAACAGTTTGTTTCATATTATTTGATTTTCTAAATCTTTCTATGTTCTCTCCTATACTAGACATCTTGATCTCCTTACATATGAGTATAACTAAGTTTGTTACTATTATCAATATATGTTAAGAGATATTGTTACATGTAACTTATGACTTAATTCATTTCCTAGTACAGTAAGATGTACTTTACAACTAGACTCTTCGGGCGCTACTCCCGTAAGGTCTTTCCTTAGGGGATATGAAGAGTATAGATTGGGAAACATGAAAAATCTGTTAGAAAACCTTGTGTTAGCCAGTCGAAGTTAATTTCATCAGTTCCTGATTTAGTGCATCAACATATCTGTCGAAAGTGTATCGGGTGATCGCGGTCTCTCTACCAGCTTTTGCCAGCCTCTTACGAAGTGGTGCATCACTAAAGAGTCTCTTCAAAGCCTGAGCTAGCTCCTTATGATCTGCAGGAGTGAAGGATAGACAGTTCTCCTCATGGGTCAAGAACTCTCTCTGCCCTCCATTGGTCGTACTGATCACTGGGAGGCCACTCGACATAGCTTCGAGGTGTGTAAGACCGAAAGGTTCTTCCCAGATCGAGGGAAATATGAAGATGTCATGTTTGCGGTAGAGTTCGGGCATCGTGTCATGAGGGACTCTCCCGAGAAACTCTGGAGAGATGCCAGCAATATCTGCCTTCCTATGGAGTTCTTCAATATAGGATTCTGTTCCAGTCCCTGCAATAGTCAGGGTACAATGAGGTAACTCATGAGCTCCCTTAAGAGCTCCTAATGCCTCTATGATCGTATGGACTCCCTTGTAGTCATGAACCTGTCCAGCATAGAGGATCCTTATAGGACTATGCATGAACCCATAAGGGTTATTCCTCTTTGGGAACTTCTCAACAGGTATTCCCTGATGAATCACTTTAGATGACTGTATCCCGACCCCTTTTCCTATGATATTATCTTTGGTCACCTGTGAGATACAGGTGGTATGTTCGAAGGAGAGTCCTGTTAGGGTGATATTCGGGGTGATGAAGGAGTCTAGGAACCAGTTGACGATCGCAGAGGGAGAGGCTTGTAAAGCTCTCTTGGTATAGCCTGCGATGTTCTCATCATTGAAGGTGTAGAATACCGGGATACCGGAGATCTCAGCAGCTTTTGCTGGTGATGGAGTGGCTCTTAGGAGGCTCCAGATGAAGATGATATCAGGCTGTATCCTTCCGATAGCATGGACTGTGCTGTGATAATTCACTTTAGCCGTCTGTGCGCGTTTAGAACGCTCGAAACCTTGCGGTTTCTTATCGAATGGTACGAATATCTTCAGAGACCGTTCTACCTGTGGTGAATCCTCGGAGGATTCATGGTCTGAGGTGAGGATATGGACTTCATGTCCCCTCTTTTCTAGTTGAGTAACTACTTGTTCACAAAGGATTTCATAACCGCCCAGTATGTATGGGGGATATAAGTTGGAAATGATCATTATCTTCATGTGAGAGATTATACCATAACAGGGAGTAGTTGCTAACAAATTGTTATGAATTATTCATCTTATTTCAATGGCCTTTTACCCTTATCGTGAGTATTGTACTAATGTAGCTTACTAGGTAGGTAAGCTATGTGTATATATAGCAATATAGTTACTATACGGTACAAGGAGAATAACAGTATGGCAGAAAATAATAATGTGATCATATCACTCAACGATGTACATAAAGTCTATCCCCTCGGGAAGACAGAAGTACATGCAGTGAAGGGGGTATCCTTCGATATCACCAAGGGAGATTTTATCTCTATCGCAGGTCCTTCAGGTTCAGGTAAATCAACGATCCTGAATATGATCGGTTGTATCGATACCCCGACAGAAGGGGTGGTCACCATCAATGGTACTATTACCAGTGGTATGAAAGATAATGATATCACCAGATTAAGACATCAGACATTAGGATTCATATTTCAGAGTTTCAATCTGATACCGGTCCTCAATATCTATGAGAACATAGAGTTCCCACTGTTACTCGATAAGAGCACCATGTGGACAAAAGAAGAGAGAAAGGAATGGATCGACTATCTGATCATGATGGTTGGGCTCGAACAGTGGAGAGACCATAAACCTAATGAGCTCTCAGGTGGTCAGCGACAGCGAGTCGCTATCGCACGTGCACTTGTCACAAAGCCAGATATCGTCCTTGCAGATGAGCCTACCGCGAACCTGGACTCTGTTACGGGAGAGGCGATCATCGAACTCATGAAGAAGATGAACAAAGATGTCGGAACGACATTCATCTTCTCCACACACGATCAGACTATCGTCGATATTGCTGACCATGTGATCAGACTCAAAGATGGTCTTGTAGTGAAGAACATCAGAAAAGAGAAGGAGTAGCAGATGCGTGGCGTATTGTTTAAGATTGCTTTCAGGAATCTGAGAGAGCATAAGACTAAGACGCTGATCATCGGGATACTCATTGCCTTGGGTATTGCGGTCCTTGTGGTCGGTAATAGTTTCATGGATACCGTTCAGTCAGGTATCAAAGAGAATTATATAGAGAATTATACTGGAGATATCTTCGTAGCATCTTCCAAACTGGATGATGTCTCATTGATCATGTCCCAAGAACTCTTCGAATCAAAACCAAAGACGATCCCAACCTATCCTGAAGTGAAGGCCTATATTGAATCACTTCCTGATGTTGTGGCAACCACTGGACAGATCAATGGTGTTGCTTCAGCGAAATGGGGTGAACTCGGAGAAGGTTTCATGCTGCTCTTTGGAGTAGAGAGTGAGTCCTATCAGAATATGTTCCCTCATGGGGTGAATATCACCGAGGGTGATTTCTTAAGCCCAGGTGAAGAGGGCGTAGTCCTCTCAAAAGCGGTTGCTGAAATGTTCAATTCAACTGCAGATGATGAGATCAAACCAGGGGACAAGATCGTCTTGACGATGGTCAATAATGTCTCTGGTGCAAAGATCCGAGAGGTTACCGTTCGAGGTATCCATGATTATGGAGAAGCCTCCTTCGATCTTTCCTTCATCTGTTTTATCGATGAAGGGAATTTGAGAACGCTTAATGGTATGGTTCTCAATACTGCAGAGGACCTGATGCTCTCACTCGAAGAAGAGTCTTCATTAGGTACCTTTGATGAAGCTGATCTGTTTGGATCTGATGATGGAGATTCTCTGTTTGGAGATGATCTAGTATCCGATGCTGAACTGATAACAGATGATAGCGTATCAACTGAAGAGGATTGGCTTGATATCTTAGGTGATACCTCAGGTAGAGCCTATGTCAACGAGACAGACCCGAATGCATGGAACTATCTACTCGTCAAACTTGATGATAACGGTCATACCAATAGAGTCTTAAAAGATCTGAATACCTATTTTGAAGATAATGATATTGATGCAAGAGCCTATGAATGGATCAAGGGTGCCGGGATGTCTGCTAAGATGGCAGACTCTATGAGTATCGTATTCAATGTATTGCTCTTCATCATTGCTATAGTAGCTGTTATCGTCATCATGAACACCCTTGTCATATCTGTATCGGAACGATATGGAGAGATCGGTACTATGAGAGCGATCGGAGCGAAGAAGAGTTTCGTACGTCAGATGATCTCGATCGAGACCTTGATGATCACTATTCTCTTTGGGATCATAGGAGTCATCGTAGGAGTGATCATTCTCCTCGTCATGGGAGCAATCGGGATCGAGGCTTCGAACCAGTTCCTCCAGATACTCCTTGGTGGAGACGTATTCCGACCACAGATATCCGGAAGTGCGATCATCTTATCGATGATCATGATCTCTATCGTTGGAGTCATCTCCAGTCTCTACCCTGTATCGGTAGCACTGAAGGTATCACCCCTTGAAGCAATGAACAAGAACGGTTAGGGGAGAGGAAAAGATGAATATATTTAAGATAGCATACAGAAATGTATCAAGACATAAAAGAAGAAGTAACCTCCTAGCAGCTGCCATCGCCTTTGGCGTGATGATCATTCTGCTAGTGAATGCACTGACTACAGGGCTTATCAACAATACAGAAGAGAACTTCTCCTCTGTACTAGGTGGACATATCTACATCGGCGGTGAAGAACAGCTCGAGAGTGGAAAGATTGTCTATCGTATAGATGATACAGAAGTACTCGATGCGGTGATCCCTCAGTTCGCCGATTATATCGAGGATTCTCAGAAACGATCTACCTTGAGAGGAACGATGATCTTTAGATCAAAATCTGACCGGGGTATCATCTACGGTATCGATTGGAGCCATGAAAAAGCACTGATCGATTCATTAGTCGTGACTCAAGGATCTCTCGACAGGATCGGAGAACCACGAGCAGTAGTGCTTCCGGAAGAACTAGCAGAAGATCTTGGGGTCTTAGTTGATGAAGAGATAATCATCAGCTTGGAGACCGTGACAGGACAGGCCAATGTAGGCGAGTTCGTCGTGGTAGCTTTGACCAAAGATACGACTGGTTTCGGATTCACCTCCTCCTATGCTGATATAGGATATATCAATGAACTCGTAGGATTGGATCCTGATGAGTATCAGTCATATAACCTGATCCTCAAAGATGTGACCCTGATCAATACGATCTCTGATCAGATCAGGACTGCGATCGAGGTGGAAGGTTCCCCCTTGAAACCAAAGGTGGAGCTTGAAGATGCAATGAATCCGATGGCGATGTTCGACCAGGGTGATGTGGAGCCGTGGGATGGTACCAAATTCGATGTTACCACGCTCAATGACTTCATGGATGCTGTAACCCAGATCGTATCGATCCTTAATGGGATCGCTATGGGCGTGTTCCTAGTCATTCTGCTGATAACTATGGTAGGTATCATGAATACCTTCCGAATGATCATGATCGAGCGAGTAAAAGAGATAGGGACTATGAGAGCTGTTGGAATGAAACAGCGTGATGTAAAACGCCTCTTCCTGATGGAAGCGGTGATCCTAGCTCTTAAAGGGGCGGCGATCGGTATCGGCCTTGAATTGATCTTGAGTTTCATTGCGAACAGGATCAACTTCGGTCTTGAGACACGATTCTCCTTCTTCTTGAATGGAGGACACCTAGGATTGCCAGTCATACCGGGAACCATCCTGTTAGTCACTGCGATCATCACCGTATTAACATTGTTATCTGTTTGGTCCACGGCGAAGAAAGCTGCTATGATGAACCCTGCAGATGCCTTAAGAGCATAGAAAAGAGTAGAGAGGAATATGAGATGAAGAAAAGATTAGTACTGATAGCCATGATGTTGATTTTGGCGACGACATCTGTATTTGCCGTGAGCATTGCAGATGGTGAGAAGATATTAGAAGAGATCGACGCGATGTCAAACTTCGAGGGGACAGATTTCTCTGCCCTCATGTCCATGATCTCAGAGGATCCCGAAGACGGGATCGATAAGACGACTGTACAACAGTTTCGAGATGATGAAGAGGATAAGTTCCTTATGCTCATCCAGGAACCTCTTGTACAGAAAGGTCAGGGGTATCTCATGATAGAAGACAACCTCTGGTTCTATGACCCAGAGAGTAGGAACTTCTCTCATACCTCTATGAATGGACAGTTCAACGGATCTGATGCGAATAACTCAGACTTCAGTGAATCTTCTACTTCAGATGATTATGAGGTTACCTCTATCGAAGAGGGGAAACTCGGGAAGTATGAAGTCTATGTGATGGTGATCGAAGCAACAAACGATGAAGTCACCTATCCGACACAGAAGATATGGGTGACCCGAAAGGGGAACCTCACTCTCAAGACTGAAGACTATAGTGCCGGAGACCGATTGATGAGAACTAGCTACTATCCCTCCTATGCGAGAGCAGGAGATAAGTTCATCCCTAAGAAGATGATCTTCGTTGATGAACTCATCGAAGGAAAGAAGACGACTATCACCTTGAGTGATATATCGGTCAAAGATGTTCCTGATACTATCTTCACTAAATCATACGTAGAACGTGTGAATAACTAAGAGGGGTGAACTATATGAAACACATAATGCGACGTTCGCTTCTAGTCCTTCTGATCATGAGTGTAGCAGTGACTTTTGTCACCGCTGCTGATGACCTGGATTCACTGTTTGGTGATGACGATACGACAGAAGAAGATCTCTTTGGATCTGATGATGATATGGACAGTATGTTCGGTGAAGAGGATGATCTCTTTAGTGAGGATGACCTCGTCAGTGATGTCGAA
>CAZLZY010000110.1:0-7384 GCA_964564075.1 uncultured Spirochaetales bacterium | reverse complement strand
GCATGCTTAAAACGCGCCGCCAGCGTTCGTTCTGAGCCAGGATCAAACTCTCCATGATAATATTATAGCATCCGAAGATGCTAATTAACCATTTCTTGTTTTTCCCCTGTCTCCTCGCTGACATCTTCTTTCAAATTTGTCTTTAAATTGACTAAGGACCCTTACGGTTCCTATTCTTCATCCTTCACTTTTTAAATTACTCTGTCAAAAATCGTGCAGCACTTAAGGTGTTTTCCTTAGTGCGCTCGGTAGTTATACCAAAACCACAAGCTATTGTCAACAACCCTCATTTGTTTTTACTAGTTTTTTTTACTCACAAACAGGTCTCTTAAGGAAAAATAGGGGCATACCTTTACTATATAAGTATTAATCTACAGTGCCCTATTTACAGGATATTAACAGATCTGCAAACTCAGCGAAGCCAATACCCCCGAGTTTCTCAGACCCATATGAGGGGAGATCCTCTTCAGCCCAATCAGCTGTGAAGAGGTTCCCCACACCGACAGAAAGAGGGAACTTCCTGAACAAAGAGATATCATTCGTAGAGTCTCCGCAATAGGCGCTCTGAGACGGTAAATCTTCAAAATCTACATGATAGATCTTCTCCATGAAGAGCTTGACCATATCTAGCTTATGATAGGTGCCGAACCAACAGTTCACATGGATAGAGGAGACCCCATAGGAGGCCCCTAATTCATCACAGATCCTGATAATCGAATCGATACCCAACTTGTCGAGATAGGGAGGCTCACTATGGTGATCGAAAGCTATATCAAAGATACGGCAGAAATGATCTGAGGAGAGCTTACTACCAGGAACCTCTTTCAATACTCGTCCGATCAATTCTTCAGATCTTAGGGCATACCCATCTTTATCTATACTTGGATGATAGAAGGTCCCCCTTCTACCATCTGGTTCAGTATAGTATGCAAGGGCACCACTCTCAGTGATCACTGAATCGATTGGCCATTGCCGAATATAGGTATCAGCCCAACCAGCTGACCCTCCTGTCACCGGTATGATGATGATCCCAGCATCATGAAGCTTCCAAAGTGACTCAAGGGTCTGTGGTAGCAATTTCCCTTCAGTGGTTATCGTATCATCGACATCTGTCAGCAGATATTTCACCTGTTGAAGTCGCTCTACGGGTATCTTTGTAATATGCTTCATTTCAGCACCCTATCGAGTCATACGAGAAAGCTTAGGGATCGCACTCACCAAGTAACTCACAAAAGAGAGGACTGATGCCAATGCTGCAAGTATGAAGATATAGGGAAGTATGGTCCCATAGAGGTCGAGCCAAACGGGTGTTCCTTCGACCATTCTGATCAATACAGAATAGAGGATCCCTAGAATAGCTGATACTGCATAGAGGACTGCTTTGAATTTTCCCCATATCGATGCGGCCATGGCAATGCCCTGTCCCATAAGGATCATACGCAAGAAGGTCACACCCAACTCTCGATAGAGAATGATGAGAAACACCCATAACGGCATGATCGAAGAGAAGGCAAGACACACAAAATAGGTCATCCTGCTCAAGACATCAGAGAAGGGGTCTAAGACTTTACCCAGGTCTGTGACCATATGGTACTTTCTTGCAATGATCCCATCTAGGAGGTCGCTTGCCTCTATCAGTACATAGACAATGATCAACAACCATGTCATCAATGTCTGATCAGCACCAGTCCATTGAGGTAAGAAATAGATTATGAAAAACAGTGGAGCCATAAATAGCCTGCTCACTGTTATCTTGTTTGGTAAATTCATAAAGATCTCCTTACCATCTATAGATGGCTTTATATTTAGACCAGAGATAATCGATAAAATAGGAGGAGTCGAGCTCCTCTCCAGTAACTCGCTTCAGAAGCTCTTCAGGGGTATAGATACTGCCCTTCAAATAGATCTCTCTATTGAGCCATAGTGATGCATCATTCAGATTTCCTTCAGAGAACTGTTTACGTGTTTCAGGCACCTGCGAGAGTAGTTCATGATAGATCTGAGCGCCATAAAGATTACCCAAAGCATAGGTCGGGAAATACCCGATCAACCCGGCAGCCCAATGAATATCCTGCAATACTCCATTCTGTGGCCCTTCAGGGACAATACCAAGAAACTCTTCAGAGAGAGCATTCCAGGCAGCAGGAAGATCCTTCACCGCTAAGGAACCAGCTATCAACTGTTTCTCAAGTTCATACCGCATGATGATATGAAGATTATATGTCACCTCATCAGCATTGACTCTGATAAAGGAGGGCTCCACCTTATTAACCCCTCTGAAAAAGTTCTCTTTTGAGATATCTTCTAACTGTTCTGGGAAATACTCTGACATGATAGGGAAATAATGATCCCAGAACTCTTCAGACCTTCCGATGATATTCTCCCACAGTCTTGATTGACTCTCATGGATCGCCATAGAGACGCCCTGCCCTAATGCAGTACCCCGAGTCTTGCTGTTCGAAGCTCCCAGTTCATAAAGACCATGACCACCTTCATGGATAGTACTGAACAGAGGAGAACTCACTGAAGGTTCATCATATCGTGTTGTTATCCTAATATCATCATATCCGACAGTCGTTGTGAAAGGATGCACCGCTTCACACATCTGAGCACGCCTGAAATCGAAACCCATATCGTGAAGAATACCTCTTCCGAAGTGATCCTGTTTATCTTTGGGATAGTCCTTATAGAGAAAAGAATCATCTATCTGGGTACAACCTCTTATCGCTTCCATCAAGGCTACCACTTCTCGTTTCAGAGGAATGAACAGTTTATCGATCTTTGCGACGGTCATACCAGGTTCATAATGGTTAAGCAATGCATTATAGGGATGCTCTTCATACCCGACTGTATTAGCAAAACTTCTTTTCAGATCTATGATCTTCTTAAGATACGGTTCGAACTCACTGAAATCATTATTCTTTCTGGCAAAGACCCATGCATTCTGCCCTTTTGATTCAGCATCACTGAGCTCTAAGACCAATGTTTTTGGTATCTTCACTGCATCATCATACTCTTTCCGATAGATCCTGATCAGAGCTTTCTGGGCATCTGTGGAGGCAAGATCGTTAGCTTCGATCTCACGAAGAGCTTTCCCCATCTTCTCGGATGACTTCAGATCATGGATATATCCCTTGATCAAAGAGATCTGTTCTGACCGACCCTCAATACCATCTGGGGGCATCTGAGTCTCTTCATCCCATTCCAACAATGCTGATGTCTGCTCAAGCAGGATCAGTTCCTTATCTATCTGATATAATATATCCCAACTGGATTCTTTTCCCATATCCATCACTCCTATGTCTCATGAGTTCTCATAGCTTTCTGCCAAATAATATAACCAATAGTTCCCAAAACAACAAAGATAATCACTGAATACTTGAAAACTCCCAAAATGGATGCAGCTGCTGACCCATAATAGTTGACAGCAAAGAAGATCATTCCAGTGGTGAAAGCAACTCCAAGAATATCATAGAGGAGGTAGCTAAGATAGGGAATCTTAACGAAACCTGCACTCATATGAAGAATATTCCTAAAACCAAAAGGGATGAATCTCCCGGCTATCAGCATGAGAGCCGTATGCTTCTCAAACCGCTCCTGAATCCATTCGCTTCGCTTGTGGTATGTAACATAGTGTCTTTCTCTTGATGGTGAAGATCGGGAACTTCTATAGAATCTTGTTTCGATCACCGGTTCGAAGACTCGTCCGAACCAGTAAGAAACCTGATCCCCCCCATAGGCTCCAAGCAGTACCGCAGTAGCCAGATGCAGGGTTAGATCAGGATATGCAGCAGCAAGAGATGCTGCTGCTATATTCACGAGGTCTTCAGATACGGGGACATTAGCTCCTGCAAGCAATAGAAGGACAAAGATCAGGTAGGGAGCTATTGTCACGTGGGATTGTATATAGAGTGCTATCCCTTCCATATTACCTCATGCGAAGAGGATTATAAGTCCTCTTTCTTCTCAACTTTCTCTTGTAGGAATTCAACGAAATCGGTAACAGGGATACCGTTCTCCTGCTTTCCACTTCGGTATCGACAAGAAACAGCTGCCTGTTCCTCTTCCTTCTCTCCAAGGATAAGCATATAGGGGATCTTCTCTTTCTGAGCATTACGGATCTTTGCATTCATCCGGTCATTACTCAGATCAGTCGAGACCCTGAACCCCTCTTCTTTTAGTAGAGCTTCGATCTTCTTACCATAGTCATTGAATGGTTCAGCTACCGGTATGATCCTCACCTGTTCTGCTGCGAGCCATGGAGGGAAGGCCCCTGCATAATGCTCTAGAAGTACGCCGAAGAACCTCTCGATCGAACCAAGAAGAGCTCTATGGATAACGAACGGTTGCTTCTCAACACCATCAGTATCAACGAAAGTCATCTTGAATCGTTCAGGTAGATTGAAGTCGAACTGTATGGTAGATAGCTGCCATTGTCGCCCAAGAGCATCTTTGATCTTCAAGTCGATCTTAGGTCCGTAGAAAGCACCACCACCTTCATCTACTTGATACTCAAGACCTTCAGCTTCAATAGCATTTCTCAAGGACTCTGTAGCAGCATCCCATTTAGTCTTCTCTCCGACACTCTTCTCTGGCTTTGTTGACAGATATGCACTGATATCGGTGAATCCGAATGATCTGAGCATAAAGAGAGAGAATCTCAATACTTCTATGATCTCCGCTTCCATCTGTTCAGGAGTACATATGATATGAGCATCATCTTGAGTGAATCCGCGTACTCTCAATAGACCATGAAGCGCCCCTGAGTTCTCGTATCGGTAGACAGTACCAAGCTCTGCCCATCTACAGGGGAGATCACGGTATGAATGTTTTGTATTATTATAGATCATGATGTGGAATGGACAGTTCATGGGTTTCGCATAATAATCTGCCTTATCCATGACCATTGCCGGGAACATACCCTCTTTATAGAAATCGAGGTGTCCGGAGGTCTCCCATAACCATGATTTTCCAACATGAGGAGTACTGACCATCTCATAACCATTCTTATAGTGCTGAGCTCTCCAATAATCTTCTATAGCTAGTTTTATTCTAGCTCCTTTAGGATGCCAATAGACAAGACCTGGTCCAGCCTCTTCATGCAGTGAGAAAAGATCTAACTCTTTCCCGAGCTTCCTATGGTCTCTTTTTTCAACATCTTCAAGGTGTTTCAAATAGAGTCTAAGATCTTTTGGGTTCGTCCAAGCTGTACCATAGATCCTAGTAAGCATCGGATTAGTCTCTTTTCCTCTCCAGTAAGCTCCTGCTATTGAAAGCAACTTGAAAGACTGAGGATTCAATTGCAGTGTGGATTCCATATGCGGTCCGCGGCAGAGGTCAGTAAAAGCTCCCTGATTATAGACAGAGACCTCATCTTCTTCTGGGATCGCCTTGATTAGTTCAAGCTTATATACCTGACCTGAGAACATCTTTTCAGCTTCAGCACGAGTGACGACCTTTCGAACGAACTCCTTCTTCTCTCCTATGATCTTCTTCATCCTTCCGGTTATCTCTTCAAGATCCTCGGGAACAAGTTGCCTAGGTAGGTCGAAGTCATAATAGAATCCATTATCGATCGAAGGACCGATCGCTATCTGTGCTTCCGGGAACATCTCTAATACAGCTTCAGCCATCACATGTGCCATCGAGTGACGGATCTTGTGTAATTTCTCATCTTTATCTTTTGCCATAATCTACTCCTCCTGGTCATATACGAAAAAACCCCTTATACCAGACGTCCTTCACACATAAGTACATCTGATACAGCGTAACAGAAAACCTGTGTAAGGACGAAACGTATAAAGGTTCTCTCTATACCGCTCCGCGGTTCCACCTTACTTCCTTTATGGAATGACCAAAAGGCTCTTCATTTACTCTTTCACGCAGAGATCACGTCGAAGTCTACTCTAACTGTCCTGCAGTATTTCGATTCGAAGCTCAGGAGGGGTTTTCAAAAGCGCTCATTCAAACATCTTCCAGCCTAAGGATGTTCTCTCTAAGAACGAACTCGCTACTCTCTACTCGTCTCCGTCGAAGCTTATATAATTACTATCGTTAAACGGGAAGATTTTGTCAATAAGTATATATAAGAAACAGTTCTCTCTTTAAAAGTTTTATATAAGCTATTAACAAGATATATTTTTATCGATATGATTTACTTATTACCTACTAACGGAAGGACACTATGAGTGTTAATGCATTCTCTGTTCCAAGAAATATTATATATGGTGAAGGCTCCATGGCTAAGCTTTCAGAACTTACCGGTAAGAAAGCGGTATTAGTCACCGGCGGGAACTCGATGAAGAGATTCGGCTTCCTTGATGAGGCTAAGAATTTACTAGAGCAGGCAGGGATAGAGACGGCTATCATTGATGGTGTCGAACCTAATCCATCAGTAGAGACTGTCAGACGAGGTGCAGAAGAGATGCTTGCCTTCGAACCTGAATGGCTCATTGCCATTGGTGGTGGATCAGCTTTAGATGCTGCGAAAGTGATGTGGTGCTTCTATGAACACCCAGAACTCTCTTTCGAAGATATCATTACACCAGGAAGTATGCCTACGTTAAGAAACAAGGCAAAGTTCATCGCTATACCATCAACGAGCGGTACCGCTTCAGAGATCACGGCCTTCTCTGTGATCACAGATACTGCTGCTCATATCACCGCTAATACGGGAATGGATGTCATGGCTCATGCAGTAGAAACTGTGGCCTCGACTGCAGCAACCTCTTTCACTACTCCTTATGCCGTAGTAGCTATCAAACTGGTGATCGCTAACTTAGAGACTGCTTATACAGATCCTGAGAATATGGAAGCTAGAACTGCTATGCATAATGCATCAGCACTTGCTGGAATGGCGTTCACCAATGCTTCTCTCGGACTAGTCCACTCTCTTGCACATAAGATCGGTGGAGAGTTCGGCGTGACACATGGTCTTTCGAATGCGATCCTTATTCCCTACATCATCGAATACAACAAGCAGTTCACTGATGCGTATGCACAGGTAGAACACCTTATTGGTGCAGTCTCTACATTCGGTCTTCTCTGTATAGATCGGTTCAAGTTTCATAGGGCTTCTTACTCCTGATCAGTTTCTCTATGGTCGCTACTACTTCGGTCTCAACTAGTCCTTGATAGAGAGTCCCATCGATCCTAATATACGGTCCGTTGGAACAATCTCCAAGACAGAGTTGGCCAGTTAGTTTGATCTTAGTCTCTTCATGTTGTGAAATAAAAACTTCAAGAGTGTGAAGGATTCTTGAATTCCCTCGAGCGAAACAGGAGCTGCCCATACATAGTTCTATCCGCATCATAGTCCTCAAAAAAGACTTCCAAAGTCATGTGTCATATAGGGAGAAAAGGAACTGATCTGATGTACGTTCAT
>CAZLZY010000109.1:0-7415 GCA_964564075.1 uncultured Spirochaetales bacterium | reverse complement strand
TCAAAGACATCTGCAAGTCCTTCGCTCTCACATTGATTGAGTTTACATCCTAGGGTAAATAACGCTATTCTCATTCTGGTCTATCTATTCTCCGGTCTCTGCCTGATCAAGTTTTGACAGGACATCATGTAACGACTCATTCAATTTGAGGTGCATGTCATGGGTATAAGGATTGAACCGCTGCAGATCATAAAAGAGCTGCATAGGGTCGTTACAGGTCTGCTCTATGATCTCGAGCAGACTTCTATAACCTGTCGTACCGATAGAACTGGTCGTAAGATCTAGCTCTCCGAGTACTCTTCCGATGAAGTGGGTGATCCCTTGAGTGAAGGCAGCCTCTTTATCATGTTCTTCCGGTGTCATCTCTATGACATCGAGTTCATAGCTCTCTTTGAACTTCTGTAACCAGAAATCAGCTCTCTTCTTCTCACATCTCAGTGGTGAGAAGACTAAGGGGAGAGCTCTTACTCCATTTCGACCTGAATCTGGCCCGAACATCGGATGGGTCGCGATACAAGCCACATCTTCTGGCAGGAGTTCCATCATCTGACGAGCAGGCATGACTTTGACAGAACAGGTATCCATAACAAGAGTCCCTTTCTTGATCAGGGGAGCCATCTTCTTCAGGACCCCTTCGACCGATGATATCGCTACACAGAGAAATATCACATCTGCCTGACAGAGTTCTTCGAAACTGCAGAGATCGACCCCTTTGATATCAAAGTCTCTCTGTGTCCTATTGTATGCGATCACATCAAACTCCTGAGCCATCAGAGAGGCCCAGAAACTTCCAAATCGTCCAAGTCCATATATTCCAATCTTCATGCGCCTATCATATAAAAAACCTGTTCATCTGTATAGTACAGTTATCTGTAGCCAGGAGAAAAAGTGTCCACTATAGTTTTGGTACTATGCTAATTTCCCCCATCTATGATATGCTTTATTTGAATTTTTTAACAAGTACGGGAGATTACGTATGACTTTTTCAGAGAAAATGAAAGCAAAAGCTAAATCGCTACAGAAGGCAATCGTCCTTCCTGAAGGAACTGAACCAAGAACCATAGCAGCATCCCAACAGATCATGGACGAAGGACTCGCTTCAAAAGTCTATCTTCTGGGAAATGAGGAGGCTATCAATAAGAGCGCTGAAACTGCTGGTATCAAGCTCTCAAGTGTCACCATCATAGATCCTACATCATCAGATAAGATCGATGTATATGCTCATGAATATGTAGAACTGAGAAAGCATAAGGGTATGACTTTTGATCTGGCAAAAGAACAGATCATCGATCCTCTTAAATGGGGAGCCATGATGGTTCGACTTGACGATGCTCAGGCAATGGTCGCTGGTGCAGAGAATGCGACTGGTAAAGTCCTTGTAGCAGCTTTCACTATCATCAAGACTCAGCCTGGAACTAAATTTGCATCATCTTGTTTTGTCATGTGTACTGACAAGAAAGAACTCGGTGTGGATGGACAGTTCATCTTCTCAGATTGTGCAACTATCCCAGATCCTACAGCTGTACAGCTTGCAGAGATCGCTACAGCATCTTCTGATTCCTGTAAGGTATTCCTTGAAGCAGAACCGGTAACCGCACTGCTCTCCTTCTCAACTAAGGGATCTGCAACTCATCCGAATGTCGATAAGGTGACTGAAGCTCTTGCGTTGATAAAAGCAAAAAGACCTGAACTCAATGTTGATGGAGAACTTCAATTAGATGCAGCTATCATCGATTCAGTAGGAATGCAGAAAGCTCCAGGATCAACCGTAGCTGGAAAAGCCAATGTACTCGTATTCCCAGACCTTCAGTCAGGAAATATCGGCTACAAACTAGTCCAGAGACTTGCGGGTGCTGAAGCTTACGGACCGATCCTTCAGGGATTCGCTAAACCGGTAAGTGACCTCTCACGAGGATGCAGTATCGAAGATATCGTTGTGACAGCAGCAATCACTATGGCTCAGGCAGACCTGTAGAAGTACAGATCCTACAACCTGATACACATAACGCCTATACAGAACTAACTCTGTGTAGGCTTTTTTTTCAGCAGTGCAAAGATCCCTAACATATCTTCGATCGGTAACCTCTCAGCTCTGATCCCTGGATCATATCCACCAGAGACTAATAGCTCTGAGATATCCTTCTTGCTAAGATCTGAGAAGCTTGCGAGATTGTTCAAGATCGTCTTTCTTCTACTTGAGAACATCGTATGAACCATCTTGAGGAAACTCTCTCGCTCATTTGTTGGGAGGAGAGGGGTCTCTCGCCTGATCATCCTTACAACCGCAGAGGTCACATCAGGGACAGGGAAGAAGGCTCCAGGCTGTATATCGAAAAGGTGTTCCACCTGATAATCAAGAGTACAGACTACCGAGAAGGCAGAATATTGTTTACTCCCTGATGGTGCACACATCCTCTGTACGACCTCTTTTTGAAGAGTGAAGACCATCTTCGGGACAAGACACTCTTTCTCTATGAAAGAGGCTATAGTCTGAGCTCCGATGTTATAGGGAAGATTCCCACAGACCACATCAGGAGTAGCATGAGCTTTCCAGTAGTTCGGCCAGTTCTTCAACACGTCCCCTTCAATGATCGAGAAGCCCTCATCCTCATCGAAGAACTCCTTCAACAGTACGATAAAGCCCTTATCGATCTCAAAGACGGTAAGTGATGATACTTTAGGGATGATATCATGAGTGATCGCCCCGATACCAGGACCGACCTCCCAACAGACAGTTTCTTCATTCAATCCCATAGCATCAATGATCTGAGACCGTGACCCCTCTGATAGGAGAAAGTTCTGTCCGAACCGTTTATTCATAGCAAGTCCGTTATTCTCGAGTAATCTCAGTATTTCTTTTGGTGAATCGTATCGAAATGCTTTGCTCATAAGCCTCTTCTTCTCTTCTGTTTTGCAAAATCCTACCATAGATAACCATGAACCGTATAGCGGTAATCACGAGGATTGTCACAGGATATGGGGGAAATCGAAGATTTGATCCATCGATCGATGGGAAACCTGAGAACCAGAGTGAGCTCTTGTCTATTAGATCATAGAGCAGTAAGACCAGACCCTCGGGTAATGGAATGATCAGATATATTGCTGATATCGCCATATACAGCATAATAAGCGGGGTCAAAAGGAGTGAAGCTACGATACCTACGGGATACCAGAGACCGAACATCCACAGAACAAGTGGTAACGTCATAACAGTCGCAGAGCAGGATGCAGATAGAAGCGAAAGTATAGGCACCAATCTCTTGACCGGTATATGATCTCTCAGATCGACGAGACCGATGACGATCCCATAGATAGCAGCATAGGATAGTAAGAAGCCGTATGAGCCCATATGGGACGGGAAGAGCATGAGCTGAAGATACCAGGTACAGAGAAGACACTCCTGTATCGATAGACCTTTTGAGTATCTTGATATACAGAAGAGTATTCCGGCACGGACAAGAGAGGCCTTGAAACCGGCAATGAAGATGAAACAGATTATGAAGAGCGCAGAGACTAGACTCCCTACTCTTGCTGGTAGGAGTTTCTTCGTGATGAACCCGATACATAACCCAAGTACATACAGGTGCATACCCGAGAGAGCTATCAGGTGTCTTGTACCCGATCTAGTGATCTGTGCTATCAGAGGAAGATCAGGATCAGAGCTCTCCCCCAACAACAGGAGTCTACTCAGTTGTCTCTCCTCGTAGGGAAGTTGTGAAAGAGTCTTGAGCATGCGCTGTATAGCCCACTTTCTCCACTTCAAGAGCTTGGGGACATCACTATCAAGAACCTCAACAGATGAGAAGAAACACAGGTCCTCTGCTACCCCGGTGATCTCTATACGCAGCCTCTCTCCCCAGAAGAGTTCCTCTTCAACAACTCCGAGAGTGGTGATCCTTCCATACGCTCCTTTGATACTGGTCTCATGGCCGGTATATGCGATTCCATAGACCTCTCCTGTGATGATAACCTGGTGATTCTTAATAGGAATAGGATCTTCTGTGAGAACGAGCTCAACCTCAACAGGCCCCCGTTCCGAGGAGAAGAGATCAAGATCACAGCGAATGTCAGGGAATAATATGAGGGAGAGGAGCCCCACTAAGATCAAAAAGAGGGCTCTTCGATCTGGTAATCTCAGGGCAGAGAGTATGAAAGTCATACAGGTCAGGATCATAAGGAGAATCGCCCTGTTAAATCTATCGATACACCAGTAGACTAGCAGTGCTAACAGAAGGATAAAGAGATCATCAATAAAGGGGATAGTATAAGAGAATCTCCTGCTCACATCCTAGAATAAACTAAAGATAATGAGCTTTGATTCAATCTATAGACTCATATAGAGTGCAATAAGTGGAAGATCTATCTTTCTATTCTTTGCCATAGTAAGGAGTCTCGCAGATAATCGCTCTCTATGAGATTCCGATGAGCGTGAATCATCGAGAGCAGATAGTAATTTCTTATACTTGTCTTCCTGCTGAAGATAGTTGAAAAGATACTCTTTCACGATATTCCGGTTATCGGGAAGTTTCACGGGATCGAGCTTCTCATCATCATTCTTCGCAAGTTTCTCAGCTAAGGTCAGTGGAGCCATCTCATCATAGACATGGAGCAACTCCTCATATTCACCTAATGATTCATCAGTAGTATATTCAGCATCATCGATGAGATTCTTAAGTTCAAGTCTTCTCTTCATGGCTAGGTCTGATTTCCTATTCTTCGCAGCGGTCCAGAGGTATACCCCGACAGCAGCTCCACCAGCTAGTAGCATCTCATCGACTACAGGGATGGGGTCTCTCACGACGAAGGAGAAGAAGAAGTAGGTTACAAGGAAAGCTATCGCTGAATTGATGAGTCTTGGAATATATTTCAACTCCTGGATCCAGGAATCTACTGCATAATCTATAGCGGAATAGAGACGATACTGAATAGTCTCCTTCAACGCGGTATCACATTCTGCAGCGGTCCCAATGATGACATCCTCTTCATCCCAAGCAATCACCTGTCTTTTATCGAGAAAAGGACTGAGCATCATAATTTCGTTCTGGTTTCTTCTAATAGCATAAAATGGTTTCATGAGACGGTACTCCTTACGCACAAGGCATGAATGATCATGCCCGTATCTATACTATACTACCAAATCTTCATAATGGGAAACATTAGAGTCCAAGAGATTCGATCATTGCATCCTGTCTCTGGAGACTCTCCTCCATGCTTCCGCAGCACATATGAATACATTGATCAAACAAAATCTTATCTAGAAAACATATAGAGCCTTTTTTTATCATTTTTTGTAGACATAACAACGTAGTATAGTGTAGTATATACTTATACATTCTCTAAGAGGTGCAACATGGAACTCAAAGTCTTCTCAAACAAAAAAGGTAATGCCCTGTACTACATGCGCAGTGTGCGTAAGAAGGGCCGTAAGAATCCCACTAAGGAAAAAGTTGAGTTCCTAGGCTACGAAGAGGATTTGAAAAAGATTTATGACGATCCCATCATTCATTTCAGACAAGAAGCAAGGAAGCTTTCTGCCTCTGCTGCGAAGGAACGGAAGATTTCGATTAATATAGACCTAAATGAACATTTTGCTCATCACAATGAAGGTTCTAAGGCTTCAGACTCTGATGTGATTGACGATGATCTACTTCTGATCGGCCAGCTTCCGCTATCGACGATCTACCATGAACTAGAGATTGACCAGTTCATCAAGAACAGGCATAAAAAATGGGGGACCAAGGCCAACGTGGAGAGCATCTTCAAACTGCTAGTGTTCGGGAGAGTCCTGTTTCCTGGCTCGAAATTTGCCACCTGGCAGAAACGGCAAAAGCTTATGCTCGGTACCTCTGATTTCTCCGATGATGATCTCTACCGGTCCTTGGCCTTCTTCGCTGAGTACAGCCAGGACCTTATCATCCATCTCAATGAAAAGGTTAAAAAGCTCTACAAACGGGACTCCTCACTCATGTTCTATGATGTGACGAACTACTTCTGGGAAATTGACACGCCTGATTATGACATCTATGACGAACAGGGGGCTATCGTCTCTGAGGGATTAAGGAAATATGGATGCTCTAAGGAACATCGACCCGAGCCGATCGTGCAGCTTGGACTATTCATGGATAACGAAGGGCTCCCGGTTGACTTTGGTCTCTTCCCGGGCAATAACAATGATGTTACTACCTTCCTACCGATGATCAAGCATACTCGGGAGAAGCTCAAGCTGGAGAATATGATATATGTTGCAGACAAAGGCATGATGAGCGGCACGAACATCGCTAACATTCTTGCACAGAAGCAGGGCTACATCATAAGCGATAGCGTACGCAAGCAGGATGCTCAGACGGTACAGTTCATACTCGATGATGCAGGCTATACCCGCTCTACCATCAGGATGAGCCGTAAGATGCTTCATGAAGAGTTGCGTAGGATGGATTATACTGGCAGTATCGGGGAGTATGACGGCCACGAGAATGAGGAGCAAGAAGTGCCAACGTTCATGTTCAAATCCAGACTGATACCTTCAAAGAAAAGCTCATGGATACATGACGGGTCCAAGAAGGTGAAGGTGACCGTCAATAAGCGACAGATCGTGTTCTGGAGTCGTAAATACCAAACAAGGGCCCGTATTGACAGGGCAGGTGCCATCCTGAAAGCAGAGCGGAACGGTACGGTGTTCAATGGGCATGCGGCCAACAAATACTATAAGAAAGAAGCCTACGACACCAAGACCGGGGAGTTTCTAAAGCATGCTAAACATCTGCGGTCTCTAGACACCGATCTCATCGCCAAGGATGAGATGCTCGACGGCTACTACATCATCGAGACAAACGTCGTGGGTATCTGTAAGGATGAGAAGCCCTGGGAGGGAAATGCCCGGTTCAGGAACTACGATTGTCTCTTCGAACTTAACAGGACGGTCTCAGATCAGGACATCATCGACATGTACCGGGGGCTATGGAAGATAGAGGAATCGTTCAAGGTTACCAAATCATACCTCAAGGCTCGTCCAGTGTTCGTGAGGACGAAAGAAAGTATCCAGGCCCACTTCCTCACTTGTTTCATCGCACTCCTGATCATACGGATCCTTGAAGTAAAGAAATTGGGAGGTCAAGTCCCCTACAGCCAAATCATCAAGGTATTGCAATCAGCGAAGATTGGTGAGGTGAAAAATAACATATTCAAGAACTATTGCAGTGTACCGCTACTCAAAAAAATAGGTTTGCTGACAGGGCTTGATCTTTCGAAGAAGTTTTATTCGAAGCAGGAGTTGCGATCCATGAATAATAGTACAAAGTATACTGATTAATATACTACATTTCTCTTGAAAGTTCGGCAATCGTAGGCATGCATTATTTTATTATAGTGCAACATGTTAGTACCTGGTTAATCGGCTATTTGCTGCGGAACTCAGG